>DAORUA010000428.1:0-3268 GCA_035432945.1 Vicinamibacteria bacterium
TCCGCGAAAAGTCGCTCGAGACCATCCGCATGGCCAGGGCGCTCGCGAAGATGCCCGACCGGGAACAGCCCGAGTCGGCCTTCGCCTTCGAGTTCGAACAGCCCGCCTTTCTGACTCTCGGCAAGTGTTACGAGGAGCGGCCGCGCTTCTCTGGCGGCGCCTACCAGTCCATCCTGCGGAGAGTCGACACCTTCCTCGACGACCCGATGTCGCAGGCGATCAAGGAGCGCGAGCGGCGCGGGAAGAAGATCCTCAGGCTCGACGACGCGGTGAGCGCCGCGGTGGAGAAGCTGAAGGCCAGGGGACTGACGAGTCCCTACCTCCGGCCGTTCGTGGTGTCACGAGTCAACTACACGCGTTTCTCGAAGGCCGCCTCGTTCGACTTCGACGAGACCCTGGACAAGATCATCGCGAGCGCTTCGAAGTTCAACGTCGACCGCGTGAAGCAGGAGGACGTGGCCCGCTCGGGCGGCGGCTCCCCGGACGAAGAGTAGGCGCCGGATTCACGAGGGCCCCGGGGATACCGAGCCCTTCACGCCCTGGGGAAGGATCAACTCCGCGAGTTCGACATCGCCGCGGTCCAGGTACTTTCGAATGCGCTCGCTCATATCTCGCGCGCCTTGCGTTTCGAAGCGGTCCTTGGTGCTTTCCCAGCCGATCCGTCGATAGAGCTGCACGAAGCTTCGGGCATCCCTCACCTCGGGTGCGGCCGCCACCTCGAGGGCATGAAAGAGTTCATGGCCCAGGGCGGCGATGCGCTCCGAGGGCGAGAGCCGTGAGCCGTCCAGCCAGATGCGGAGATACCGGACGGTGGTGTCCAGGGACAGGAACACCAGGTTCGACTTCGGCCCGTTTCTCACGGTGGGCAACGCGTCGGTGACGTACACAATGGCATCCGTCGTCTCGAACCTCCGCAGCAGCGAGGCCACGATCGACGAACGCCGACGCGCTTCGACCAGCAGCTCCGCGCCGCCCGGAGTCAGGGGGCGTACACGGACGAAGGAACTGCGGGGAACTTCGATCGTGGGGTCGGGCCCGGCGGCGGCGAGCGCCAGGAACGCGGCCAGGATGGTCAGGGACATCGTGGTTCCTCCCTTGAATCAAAGGTGGCGGCTCGGCGCGCTCTGCTTCGCGCGAAGCCGCCAGATGGTGAGGTAGACGGGTCCCGGAGTCGGATGGTTGCGTCTTCAGGCGGGCTCGGACCTCCGCCTCTCGAGCCGTCGCTTCACGCGCTTGAACGAACGCCGCGCGCGCTGGTTCATTCCAGCGGACCCCGCCCTGCGCGTCTCCCCGTGAATGCGCCCGAAAGGCAGGAGCTCACGCGCGGAACCGTGAATCGCCGGAGCGCCGGCCCTTCTCAGTTACTGAACCGGCCGCCGTCTCGAAATATTTTTTCTGTCGCCGCTCAGCGGGCGGGGGCGGGACGCGGGGGCAGGGCCGCGAGCACTTTCGAGATGAACTCGTTGAGCGGGGCGCCGTTCGCGATCCAGCGGACCACCACGACCAGATCGTTCTCCACGTCGATGTAGATGATGTTCTGGCCGTTGCCCCGGAAGGTGACGCTCGACTCGGGGGCTGAAGGCAGGGGCTTGCGGCCGGTATTGAGGAACCAGTTCGCGTAACCGTACTCGGGGTTCGCGGTCCCGGGAGTGCGGGCCATGGCGATCCACTTCTCCGGAACGATCCGCCGGCCCTTCCACTGGCCGCCGCGCAGGAACAGGTACCCGAAGCGGGCCATGTCCATGGCGCTGATGAACATGCCTCCGCCCCAGTGACCGCCGCCGCTGATCGACTGCACCTTCGCCCCGTCGAGCTCCACCCAGGCATTGTCGTACCCGTACCACCGCCAGGTCGTGGAGGCGCCGATCGGGTTCATCACTTCTTCGCGCAGGATGTCGGGCAGCGGCCGCCGCCACACCTGGAGGGTGGCGAGGGCCAGGACATTGACGCGGACGTCGTTGTACTTGTATCGCTCGCCCGGCGCGTAGAGCTTCCGATTCGACCATTCGGAGGGCTTGCCCTCGGGCCGGTCGGCCCAGTCGGGCTTGCCCCACAGCGTTCCCTGCCAGTCGCTGGTCTGGCGGAGAAGGTGATCCCAGGTGATGGGTTGATTGTGCGGGGCGTCGAAGAGATCGACGAACGGGGGCATGGTGCCGCGCACAGGATCGTTCACGTCGCGGATCAGGCCCTCGCGAAAGGCGAGACCGGTGACCGTGGTCAGGAAGGTCTTGGTGACACTGTGGGTCATCTCGACGCGGGAGGTGTCACCCCATTCGGCCACGAGATTTCCCTTGTAGATCACGAGGCCGCTCATCGGCCCCCGCTCGCTCATCGGTCCGACGATCGCGTCGTACGGTTCGGAGTCGCCGAAGGACTGCGCCTGGGAGACGGCCTGATCGCGCGGCGCCCGGTTCTCGTTTGCCTGGGCGTACTCGACCGCCGCGGCCAACGCGGCCGGGTTCAGACCTGCCTGCTCGGGCGTTCGCCGCTGCCATTCGCCGCGGGGCGGAAAGTAGGGACCCTCGGGCTGGGCTCGCGGCTGGGCGTTCGAGCTGAGCGAGGCGCTCAGGGTGAGTAGTGCGATGGCGATGGCTCGGACCAGGCTCGGTTTCATGGAGACTCCTCCCGCGAGTATGACCGACCTCGCACCACGGTGACCGGTCCCTGATTGTTTCGACCTATCATCGGGGCAATCCATGAAAACTCACCGCGTCGTCTCGATCCTGGGTCTCCTTGTGTCTGTCAGCGCCGACCGCGCTCTGGCGCAGTGGCCGCAGTTCCGCGGGCCCAACGGATCCGGCGTCGATTCCTCCACGGGTTACCCCGTCGAGTTCTCGCCCACGAAGAACGTGGCCTGGAGGGCATCGGTGCCCTACGCTCAGTCCTCGCCGGTCGTGGTGGGAAACCGCGTGTACCTCACCGCGAGCGAGGGGCTTCGGCTGATCACGATCAGCCTGGACGCACGCACCGGAAAGGAACTGTGGCGCCGGGACGTAGCACGCGAACACGCCTCCGAGATCTACCGGGCCAACGATCCGGCCTCGCCCACCCCCGCCGCCGACGCGGGCGGGGTCGTGGCCTTCTTCCCCGACTTCGGTCTGGTGTCCTATTCCAACGAAGGTGAGGTTCGATGGACCTCCCGCCTCGGCCCCTTCCGGAACTTCTACGGCATGGCGGGCTCGCCGATCATCGCCTCGGGCATGGTCGTCCTGGTCTGCGATCAGCAGACCGGGTCCTTCGCCCTCGCCCTCGACCGCGCCACCGGAGC
>DAORUA010000429.1:0-3260 GCA_035432945.1 Vicinamibacteria bacterium
AGGCTTCTTCTCCCATCGTTCTCATCCTCGGCCAGGATTCGCTGCGCGCCGACCGCGCGCTCGCCGCGGTGCTCAAGGACCGGGGCATCGACCCCTCGGAGATCATCCGCCTGTGGGGCGACGAGTCGTCGTTCGCGGACGTGTTCGCGGCGGCGACCTCGCGCACGCTTTTCTCGGATCGGACGGTGGTGGTGGTCCGGCGAGCGGAGAAGCTGCGCGGCGGGGGAAAGGATCCCGACGAGGACGCCGCCGAGGAGGGGGCGGAGGCTCCCGAGCCAGTCGAGGCGCCGCAGGAGAAGGGAGGCAGGCGCAAGGCCTCGGGCAAGACTCCGGCCAGCCAGACCGGCGACCTCCCGGATCTCGACCCGACCTCGACCCTGATCCTCGTGGTGCGGAAGACGGACCGCCGGTTCGGGATGTGGAAGAAGATCAGCAAGGTCGCGGAAATCGTCGACGCGGAGTACCTGAAGGGCAAGGCGCTCTCCATGGCCGCGTTCGCGGAGGCGAAGGCCCTGGGCCTTCGCGTGCCCGACGACCTGCTGCGGGACCTGGTCGAACAGAGCGGCCCCTCGCTCGGCCGGATCGCCAGTGAACTCGAGAAGATGCTGCTCTATCAGGGCCCGGCCGGGCGGGGCGCCGAGGACAGCGTGGCCGTGACCTCGAGCCCTCCCCTCTATCTGCTCGCGGACGCTCTGATGCTCAGGGACAAACGGAAAAGCCTGGGGCTTCTCGACGAGGCGTTGCGGCAGGGAGAAGCGGGGCTCCGGGTCCTGGCCACGGTCCACGGGACGGTTCGAAAGCTGGCCCTCTTCCGCGCCCTGCGCGGTTCAGGAGTTTCGGCCGCGGACGCGGGGGCGCAACTCGGAATCTTCCCCTTCAAGGTGGCCGACACCGAGCGCGCGGCCCGCGCCTGGTCGGAAGCCGACATCGGCCGGGCGCTCGCGGTCTTCGCGGAGGCCGATCGCCGGTTGAAGCTCTCCGCGCCCGCGGTCCCGGTGCTCACCCACGCACTCGCTCTGGTGGCGAGCGGGGGCCGCGCCTGAGACCGCCTTCCCTGAGGCCGCTACTGGGCGCTGACCGCGTTCAGCTTGCGCGCGAGGCGCGACTTGGTGCGGCTGGCGGCGTTGCGGTGGATGGCGCCCTTCTTGGCCGCGCGATCCAGTTCGGAGAACGTGGGGGAGGCGAGCGTCTTCGCCGCCGCGGCATCGCCCTTCTCCATGGCCGAGCGAAGCTTCTTGACCTGAGTCTTGAGCTGAGCCGTATTGGCGCGATTGATCGCGCGCTTCTTGCGGGAACGGCGCATTTGCCGGAGTGCGGAGTCGTGATTCGCCACGCTAAAAAACCTCTTCTGACGCTAAACCCTGTGTTTGTGCGGGCAAACCCCCGCCGTTTCGATCTTGTGAGCCCGTGAGTCTACCTGAAACTCCGGCCAATCACGAGTCCCCGGCGCGTTCCGACTTCGGCGCGAAGACGGCCCTGCTCTCTCTCGCCACTCTCCTCTCCAGGCTCCTGGGCCTGATCCGCGAGCAGCTCTTCGCCCTGACCCTGGGCGCTTCGACCCAGAGCGACGCCTTTGTGATCGCCTTCCGGATCCCCAATCTCCTGAGGGACCTCTTCGCCGAGGGGGCGCTCTCGGCCGCGTTCATCCCCGCCTACTCGCGCGCCGATCACGAGAGCGCGGAACGCGGCTTCGCCCTGGCGCGAAGGCTCCTGACCCTTCTGTTCCTTCTGCTGACCTTCATCTGCGGCCTGGGAATCGTGGCCGCGCCGCTCCTGGTTTCCGGCCTCGCTTCCGGTTTCGAGGCGGTGGAGGGCAAGAGCGAACTCGCGATCCGGCTGACCCGGGTCATGATGCCGATTCTCCCCTTCGTCTCGTTCGCCGCGGTGGCCATGGGGATGCTGAATTCGCGCGACCGGTTCGGACTGCCCTCGCTCGCCCCCGCGCTCTTCAACGTGGTGAACATCGTGATCGCGGTGGGCCTCCATCTCGCGGGCCTCTCCATGGACCAGGTGGCCTACGGATGGGCCGCCGGCGCCCTGCTCGGAAGCGCGGCCCAGTTCCTGATCCAGTGGCCGGGCCTTCGGCGGGAGGGCTTCCGCTTCCGGCCCGACTTCAACTTCAAGGATCCGCTGATCCGCGACATCCTGACCACGATGGCGCCCGCGACCATCGCCCTCGCGGCCGTGCAGATCAACATCTTCATCAGCAGCAACTACGCGTCGACCCTGCCCTCGGCGGTGACCTGGCTCAACTTCGCGTTCAGGCTGCTCTACCTGCCCATGGGTCTTTTCGGAGTGGCGGTGGGGACGATCGCGGGGGCCCGGCTGTCGAGGCTCATCGCCACTGGGAACGAAGGCGATGCCCACGGTCAGATGGCGCAGGCCCTCCGGCTGCTTCTCTTCCTCACCCTGCCTTCGGCCCTGGGGCTCATCTGCGCCGGCCGTCCCATTGTGAGGCTCATCTACGAACACGGGGCCTTCACCGCGGGGGACACCGCGGCGGTGGCGAACGCCCTGGCCTGGATGTCCATGGGGCTCGTGGCCTATGCATCGACCAAGGTCTTCGTGCCCTACTTCTACGCGGTGAGAAAGCCCCGGATTCCCCTGGCCGCGAGCCTTCTGGCCGTCAGCGCGAACCTGCTCACCCTGGGCCTCCTCTTCGACCGCATGGGCTACGAGGCCGCCGGCCTCGGGATGGCCCTGGGGAACCTGGCCAACGGGGGAGTGCTGCTCCTCATGTACCGCGGGCCGGAGTCGCTCCTGAGGAAAGTCGACGTTCGTTTCCTGGGCGCCCTGGCGGCCGCCACGGCCGGGATGTCGACGGTGGTCATGGTCTCCATCGGCTGGCTCGGCCCCGCGCTTCCCGGCCTGGCCGGCAAGGCGGTGGGGGCGCTCGTCCCGGTGATCCTGGGCGCGGGCACCTACCTGGGCCTGGCCGTTCTCTTCCGGGTGCCCGAGGCCACGCGCGTGCTGGGAATGGTCCGGCAGCGCTTCGCGAGATGAGCCCGGAGCCGCCGGCAGCGCCGCCCCCGCGGCCGATCGAGGATGCCCGGGTCACGGACTATCTGAATCACCTGCGGGCCGAGCGGGGCCTCTCGCCGAACACGCTTTCCGCGTACCGCTCCGACCTTCAGAAGCTCCAGTCCTGGGCGGCCTCGCGCGAACAGGGGATCGAGAGCATCAAACCCCGGGACGTCGCCGCGTTTCTGGCCCACCTGCGGGCGCTCGGGGTCGTGGTCGTCGAGCCACCAGCCGGGCCC
>DAORUA010000430.1:0-3256 GCA_035432945.1 Vicinamibacteria bacterium
CCTTGGGTCGTCATTGCGAGGAGCCCGGCGAAAAGCAAAGCGACGAAGCAACCCCGTCCCGCCACTACCAAGCCTGCGGGCCGATAGTGGTGACAGGGGGTTGCTTCGTGGCCCAAGGCCAGGCGTCGCGCTGGCCAGGGCCAGCGCTCGCGCTCGCAGCACCAACGGAATGGCTCCTCGCAATGACGACCCAAGGACCAATCGCTGCGCGGGCTGGGTAGTGGAGTTCGTACTACACTCTTGTAATACACTCGGGCCATGGCTCTCTATAGCGTCCGTCTCGACGAAGCCAGCGAGGAAGCCCTCGCGGCCGCCGCGCGCTCGCGGAAAGTGAGCCGCGCCGTCATCCTTCGCGAGGCCATTGCCGAATACGCCAGCGTGGCCGGCCGCGAGTCCACCCCCTTCTCCCGGATGTCGTCGCTCATCGGCGTCATCGAAAGTGGCCCCGGGGATCTCTCCGAGCAGACCGGGAAGGGCTTCGCCCGCCTCCTGAGGGCCCGCCGGGTCGGCGGGCCCGCCCTGCCGGCGCGCGCCCCGGGGAAGCGACCGAGGCGGCCGGGCCGGTGATCCTGGTCGACGCCGGGCCGCTCGTCGCCCTGGCCGACCGATCCGATGCTCATCATGCCGCCTGTGTGAAGGCGCTTGAAAGGATGCGCGGACCGCTCGCCACCGTGTGGCCGGCGCTGACGGAAGCGATCTACCTGGTGCAGCGATGGCCGCGGGCCCAGGCCGAGATACTCACCCTCGTCGAAACGGGGGCGCTGCGGGTCCTTCCTCTCGGTCGTGAAGACCTGCCGCGAGTCCGTGCGCTCATGGAAAAGTACCGCGACCTCCCCATGGATCTGGCTGACGCCGCCCTCGTCCGGGTGGCCGAGCGCGAGCGCGTGAGGACGATCTTCACCGTCGACCGCCGCGATTTTTCGGTCTACCGGCCGCTTGGACTCGGGAAGCTCAAGATCGTTCCGTAGCCCCGCGCTGCAAACCGAGAATTTCGCCGGCCGCGGCCACCATCTCGTTGAGGTCGCCTTGCAGCCCGCCCGCCTGCGCGAGTTCGGGCTTGCCTCCGCCCTTCCCTCCGAACCGCGCGATGAAAACCTTGACCGCCGCCGAGGCGTCGACGCCCGCGTCCTCGGCGCCGGCCACGACCACCAGAGCGGGGGAGGTCGCGGAGAACACCGCCACGCAAATGCCCGGTGACGCGACCGCGGCGGAGGCGACGGCCTTGAGGCCGTTCGCATCCCAGCCTTCGAGGACCCTTGCCACCACTACGCGTCCGTTCGGCGCGGGGGCGCCTTCGTTCACCAGGCGGTTCGCCACCTGGCCCGCGAGCTGCTCCTGCATCTCGCGCACCGTCTTGCCGAGCGCCTTGTTCTCCCCCTGCAGTCGCTCGATACCCGCCGCGAGCCCGGAGGGCAGCACCGAGAGCACGCGGCTGGTGGCCGAGAAGACATCGCGCCATTCGCGGATGCGGCCGAGGGCGCGGTTGCCGCAGAGGAACTCGACGCGCGTGCCGCCCTTGAACTTCTCCGAGGCGGTGATCGCGATGATGCCGATGGCGCCGGTCCGCGCCACGTGCGTGCCGCCGCAGGCCGACCGGTCGAAGTTCGGAACCTCGATCAGCCGCAGCGTCCCCTCGCGGGCGGATTCCTTTCGAAGTGCTATGGCCGCGCCTTCGCCGGCCGCGGCGAACTGGAGCTTCACCTCGCGGTCCTGCCAGACGATTCGATTCGCCTCGTCCTCCGCCGCCGCGATCTCGCCGGGCGACAGGACCTTGTTCAGGTCAATGGTCGAGGCCCCGGTCCCGAGATGAAAGCTCTCGGTGCGCGCGTGGCAGATTGATTCGAAGGCCGCGGACAACATGTGCTGCCCCGAGTGCTGCTGCATGTGGTCGAACCGGCGCGGCCAGTCGATGACGCCCTTGACCAGGGCGCCCGGCTCGAGCGGTCCGTCGACCACGTGCACGATTCCCGCCGCTTCCCGGTCGATCACGTCGAGCACCGCCCGTCCGCCCAGGGCGCCGACGTCGTTCGGCTGCCCGCCCCCGGTGGGGTAGAAGGCGGTCCTCTCGAGCGTCACTTCGTAACGTCCGTCCCGGGCCGCGCAGGCGGCCACCGGCGATTCGAATTCGGTCAGGTAGGAGTCGTTGTAGTAGAGGCGTTCGGTCATGGTGGCGGGGTCCGCGGAGTATCCCACGACGCCGTGATTCCCTCGCGGCCAAGGCGTAGAGTGTGCTCCCCTTGATGGAGGTGCCGTGCGCGAACTCTACCCACCGATCGAGCCGTTCCATGACGGCTTCCTGAAGGTCTCAGACCTGCACACCGTTTACTACGAGCAGGTCGGCAACCCGAAGGGAAAGAAAGCGGTCTTTCTTCACGGCGGTCCGGGCGGCGGCCTCGACGCCGACTACCGCCGCTACTTCGACCCCGCGAAGTGGCACGTCACCCTCTTCGACCAGCGCGGCAGCGGCAAGAGCACGCCCGCCGCGGAACTGCGCGAGAACACTACCTGGGACCTGGTGGCCGACGCCGAGCGCATCCGCGAGCACCTTGGCATCGACAAGTGGCTGGTCTTCGGCGGGAGCTGGGGCTCGACCCTCGCCCTCGCCTACGCTCAAGAGCATCCCGAGCGCGTGACCGCTTTGATCCTGCGCGGCATCTTCCTGCTCCGCCGCAAGGAACTGCTCTGGTTCTACCAGGAGGGCGCGAGCTGGCTCTTTCCCGACGCCTGGGATGAATATCTGAAGCCCATCCCCGAGGTCGAGCGCGGCGACCTGATGAGCGCCTACTATCGGAGGCTCACCTCCGACGACCCCGCGGTGCGCAGCGAGGCCGCGAAGGCCTGGTCGATCTGGGAAGGCACGACCAGCCGCCTGTTCGTGGACCCCGACTACCTCACCCGCTTCGGCAGCGAGTCGTTCGCGGACGCCTTCGCCCGGATCGAAGCCCACTACTTCGTCCACGGGGGCTTCCTGAAGACCGACACCCAGCTGCTCGACGACGCGGTGAAGATCGCGCACCTGCCCGGGGTCATCGTGCAGGGCCGCTACGACGTGGTGTGCCCGGCCGCGAGCGCCTGGGAACTGCACAAGCGATGGCCGAAGTCGAAGCTCGTCATCGTCCCCGACGCGGGTCATTCGATCAAGGAGCCGGGCAACCTCAGCGCGCTCGTTCAGGCGACGGACGACTTCGCGAGCGCGTAGCGAGCTACCAAGCTCGCGCTTTCCGTCTGCGCCACACTACGTCATTGCGAGGAGCCA
>DAORUA010000431.1:0-3249 GCA_035432945.1 Vicinamibacteria bacterium
TTCCGGAGAGCTACGACGTGAAGCGTCTCATCGAGTTCATGGTGGCGGTGAAGTCGGGCGAACCTCACGTCGACGCGCCCACGTATTCCCATGTCGCCTACGACATCGTCCCCGGGCAGTTCCAGAGCGTCCATGCTCCGAACATCCTGGTGGTGGAGGGCCTCAACGTCCTCCAGACCGCGGCCCAGGTGGCGGGCAAGCCGGCGCGCTCCTTCGTTTCGGACTTCTTCGACTTCTCGATCTATATCGACGCGAACGAAAGCGACATCCAGCGCTGGTACGTGGAGAGATTCCTCTCCCTGCGCGGGACCGTGTTCAGCAACCCGGCCTCGTATTTCCACAAGTACGCCTCGTTGTCCGATGACGAGGCGGTTTTCGAGGCCCGGAGGATCTGGCGCGAGATCAACGGGCTCAACCTCCACGAGAACGTTCTCCCCACGAGGGAGCGGGCCCAGTTGATCCTGGAGAAGGCGGCGGACCACCGCATCGCCAACGTCCAGCTGCGGAAGATCTAGTAGGGGCGAGGCCTGCCTCGCCCGCGCACGGCATGCCTCGCCCACGCCCCACGCCCCGCGCCCCGCGCATGCGACCCGTCGCGGCGGGCCGGGCATGCCCGGCCCCTACGGTTTGAAGGCGACCCCGCCTTTCATCACGAACTTCACGTCCTCGAGCAGCCGGATGTTCTGCAGCGGGTCTCCGGCCACCGCGATGAGATCCGCCCATTTGCCCGGCTCGATCGTCCCGGCCGTGTCCGAGATCCCGATGAGGTCCGCCGCGTACTGGGTGGCCATGCGGATGGCTTCCATCGGCGGGACGCCAAGCTGATCGACGAGGATGCCGAAGTCGCGCGCGTTGCGACCGTGGGGAAACACCGCGGCGTCCGTGCCGTAGGCGAATTTCACGCCGGCTTGATAGGCCTTCTTCAGGTTGGCGCGCTGGACCCTGCTGATCTCCCTGGCCTTGTCGATGCCGTACTGGGGAACGCCGCTTTCCTTGCCCTCATCGATGATGAAGTCGAGGGTGTAGAGGGTGGGCACCATGTAGGTGCCCTTCTGTTTCATCAGGGCGATGCCAAGGTCGTCGATAAGGCTCCCATGCTCGATGGACGCGACTCCGGCCCGGGTCGCGTTCACGATGCCCTTCGCGGCGTGGGCGTGGGCCGCGACCTTGCGGCCGAGGCGCGCCGCCTCCTCGACCGCGGCCCGGATCTCTTCCTCGCTGTACTGCTCGTGGTGCACCGAGTCGCCGGATGAGAGAACGCCCCCGCTGGCCGTGATCTTGATGAGGTCGGCGCCGTACTTGATCTGCTCACGCACGGCGTGACGGATGGCATCGACGCCGTCCACGATCTGCGCGTAGCCGCGAAGGGGAACATCGGGGCTCCAGCCGTTGATGTCGGCGTGGCCGCCGGTGATACCGAGTCCTTTCGTGGCCGTGTAGATCCTCGGCCCGGGAAACAGGCCCTGGTTGATGAAGCGCTTGAGCGCCACCTCGGCGTAGCTGCCCGAGCCCACGTTGCGGATGGTGGTGAAGCCCGCGTCGAGCGTGATCTTCGCGTGCATCGCGCCCCACAGGGCCTGGTGAGCGTCGGTTTCCTGCAGCATCTGGTTGTCGCCGCCGTCGCCGGGCGTGCCGGCGATGTGGTCGTGGCAGTCCATCAACCCGGGAAGAACGGTCTGGTTCGAGAGGTCGATGACCCGGGCGCCCCGCAGCAGTTCGGCGCCCGGGGCGCCGCGCAGGACGCTCTCGATGACGTCGCCGCGAATCACGATGGTGACGTTCTCCATCGGGGCTTTGCCCGTGCCGTCGATCAGGCGGCCGGCCTTGATCAAGGTGACCTGGGCCGGGGCGGCCTGGGCCGGGGCGGCCGGGGCCGCGGCCGCGAGGAGGAGGGTGGCGAGGATCACGGGGGTCATTCTCCGGTGAATTTCGGTGGACGCTTCTCGAGGAAAGCGGAGGCGCCCTCCAGTTTGTCCTTCGACTCGAAGGTCACGGCCTGGATCATCGATTCGAAGACGAGGCCCGATTGCAGGGGCATGTTGGCCGAGGCGTTCAGGGCCTGCTTGGCCAGCCGGATGGCGAGGGGGCCGAGGGCGATCACACGCCCGGCCATGGCCCGCGCCGCGCTCATCAACTCGGCTCCCGGCACGACCTCGCTCACCAGGCCGAAGTCGAGCGCCTTCTTCGCGTCCCACTTCGCGCCGGTGAGGATCATCTCCTTGGCCCGGCCCAGGCCCACCACCCGGGGGAGGCGCTGGGTGCCGCCCGCGGCGGGGATGATCCCGAGAGTCGGCTCGGGCAGGCCGAACACCGCGTTTGTCGACGCGATCCGCAGATCGCAGGACAGGGCGAGTTCGCATCCCCCGCCCATGGCGAAGCCGTTGACCGCGGCGATGGCCACCGCGTCGTGGTTCTCGATCGCGGACATGAGCCGGGTGTTGATTCCCGCCAGGGCGTCCTCCCGCCGCCGCTCCTTGATGGCGTTGATGTCGGCTCCGGCCACGAAGGACTTGTCCCCCGCCCCGGTGACGATGAAGACCGTGCACCGAGCCCGGTTGATCTCGGCCAGGGCCCGGTGGAACTCCTCCACGGTGGGGAGGTCGAGGGCGTTCCGCTTCTCGGGCCGGTTGACGGTCACGACGGCGAGCGGGCCCTCGATGGTCAGAAGAACATTGGGTTCGGGCATGGAGACCACTCCTGTGGCGCGGCTGAGGCGCGCTCTGGAAAAGGACGGTGAGTTTAGACTCACCGCATGAAGCCCGCCCGCTCCGGCCCGAGGAGGCTTGTTCTCGTTCTGATCGTCCTCGCCGGTGTGGTCCTTGGACGATCGCGAGGGGCGGACACGAGGGCGACCGCGCCGGTCGCGCCCCCGGCGCCCGCCGCCGCCCGTTCCGGCGCGACTGCCGATTCAGCGACCCCCGCCACCCTGGATCTTCGCGCGGTGGATTCCGCGGAGCATCGCGCCCAGATCGAGCGCGTGGTCGAGGCCATGGACCTTACCGGCGAGCCTCCCGCGGGGGTCGCGCAGGGCGGAAGGCGCGGGGGACCGAAGGGCGTCTTTCAGAACGCCGAGGGTCGCTTGCCGCGCAGGCGCCTGGGATACTGGGTCGAGTCCGACGTCTGGCCGAAGAACGGGCCCCGGGACGCGGAGCGTCTGATCTTCGGCCGCGAGCGCGAGGTCTACTGGACCCGCGACCATTACGAGACTTTTGTGCGATTGAGGTGAGACTGTGATCGATCTGGGGAAGT
>DAORUA010000432.1:0-3215 GCA_035432945.1 Vicinamibacteria bacterium
CGCCACCCTCGAGCGGATCGCCGAGGAGGGCCCGCGCGGCTTCTACGAAGGCAAGACCGCGCGGCTCATCGCGAAGGAGATGGCGGCGAACGGGGCCTCATCACCGAGGCCGATCTCAAGTCCTACGCGCCCAAGAAGCGGCCGGCCATCACCGGAAAGTACCGCGGGTACGACGTGATCTCGATGCCGCCCATCAGCTCGGGCGGAACCGCGCTCATCGAGATGCTGAACGTCCTCGAGGGCTACGACCTCGCCAAGGACGGCCCGCGCTCGGCGGCCACCATCCACCGGATCACCGAGGCCATGCGGCGCGGTTTCGCGGATCGGGCCCGGTACCTGGGCGACCCCGCCTTCAACCCCGACATGCCCATCGCGCGCCTGATCTCCAAGGAATACGCGACGGACCTGCGCAAGACGATCCGCGAGGACAAGGCCTCGGTGTCCGCGCCCACCGCGTTCGAGTGGCCGGCGGAGAGCGAGGAGACGACACATCTCTCCGTGGTCGACCGGGGCCGGAACGCGGTGTCCCTGACCTACACCCTCGAAGCCGGCTACGGCTCGAAGATCGTGGTGCCGGGTGCCGGGTTCCTGCTCAACAACGAGATGGGCGATTTCAACGCGGGTCCCGGCCTCACCGACGAGAAGGGACTCATCGGCACCGAACCCAACCTCGCCCAGCCCGGCAAGCGAATGCTGTCGTCGATGACGCCGGCCATCCTCGCGAAGGACGGCGAGCTCTTCATGGTCATCGGTTCGCCGGGCGGCCGCACCATCATCAACACCGTCCTCCTGACCATCCTCAACGTCATCGACTTCGGCATGAACATCCAGGACGCGGTCGACTTTCCCCGCTTCCACCACCAGTGGCTGCCCGACCGGATCGACTTCGAGAGAAACGGTATCTCGCCCGATACCCTCGCTCTCCTGAACCAGCGGGGCCACGCCACCGGCGAGAATCCGTTCGGCCAGGGGGTGGCCCAGGGCATCGTCTGGAACAAGGCCGACAAGCTGATCGAGGGCGCCACCGACCGCCGCGTCCTCGACGGGGCCGCGGTGGGTCGCTGAAGAATGAGCCCGGCGGCCAAACGACCCCCGTTCAGAGGCCTCGCCCTGGGACTGCTGGGCGTCCTCGGAATCGCGACCGCGCTCACGGGCGCCGGGGTCTGGTGGCTTCAACGGGGTCAGGGAGCGGCGCTCTCGCCCGGCCCACAGCCGGTTCCCGCGAAGTATGTGGAGAACGGAGTCTGCCTGGGCTGCCACCAGGAGGAAGCGCGCCAGTGGCGGGACTCCCACCATGCGAAAGCCATGGCGCTGCCCACCGCGGAGACGGTGCGCGGGAATTTCTCGAACACGTCCTTCACCGACCGGGGCGTCACCGCGCGCTTCTTCAAGCGCGGCGACAAATTCTTCGTGAACATCGAAGGGGAGGAGGGGAAGCCCTCCGACTTCGAGATCAAGTACACCTTCGGGCTCGAGCCCCTGCAGCAGTACCTGATCGAGTTGCCCCGGGGGAGACTGCAGCCTCTCACCATCGCGTGGGACGGCCCGAACAGGAAATGGTTCCACCTCTACCCGAATGAAAAGGCGCCGCCGGGCGACGTGCTGCATTGGACCGGGCGATATCAGACCGCGAACACGATGTGCCTCGTCTGCCACACCACCGACTACGAAAAACGTTACGACGCCGCCACCGATACCTTCGCGTCGCGATGGGCGGAGGACAACGTCTCGTGCCAGGCCTGTCACGGCCCCGGAGACCGGCACGTCGAGTGGGAAACGAAGCTGCGCGGCGCGGGCGAGAAACCGCCGCCACCCAAGGAGCCGCATGCCCTGACTGTGGACACCCGGGGCGCCGATGCACGCAGGAAGACGGAGTTGTGCGCTCCTTGTCATCTGCGCCGCAGCGAACTCATGCCTCGACCCGCTCCCGGCGAGCCGGTGCTGGACAACTATCTCCCGAGCCTCCTGGTCGAAAGGCTCTACTACCCCGACGGCCAGCAACTCGAAGAAGTGTACGTGGACGGCTCGTTCCGACAGAGCCTCATGTTCCAGCGCGGGGTCACCTGCACGAACTGCCACAACGCCCACACCGGCAAACTCAAGCTGCCGGGGAACGCGGTCTGCAACCAGTGCCACAAGCCCGATCCCAATCCGAGCTTCCCCACCGCAGCCGGGAATTTCGACTCGCCGAAGCATCACTTCCACAAGGAAGGTTCGAAAGGTGCTCTGTGCGTCACCTGCCACATGCCGGCGAGGGCCTACATGGGGATCCAGCTCCGCCCCGATCACAGCATCCGGATTCCACGCCCCGATCTGGCGGTGAAGATCGGCGTGCCCGACGCGTGCACGACCTGCCATGTCGGCAAGAAGGCGCAGTGGTCCGCGGACGCGGTGGTCAAGTGGTACGGGCCCGTGCGCAAGCAGGGGACGCACTACGGCGAGGCCTTCGCCGCCGCGCGCGCGGGCGACCCCTCCGGAAATCCAGCCCTCGCGCAGCTCATCGCCAACCGGGGAATGCCGGCCATCGTGCGCGCGAGCGCTTTGGAGCAACTGCGCGGCGTTCCCGAAACCGGGGCCGCCGAGCGGATCAAGGCGGCGCGCGACTCCGATGCCGAGGTGCGCGCGGCCGCGGCCAGCGCCCTGGAGGGTCTGAGCGTGTCCCAGCGGATCGAAGCCCTGACCCCGCTGCTCACGGATCCGGTCCGGGCGGTGCGGGTCACCGCGGCCCGGACTCTGTCATTCGTGCCCCTCGATCAACTGGGGGCGGCCGCCCGTCCGGCCTTCGAGGCCGCGCTCCAGGAATACATCGGGACCCAGGCCTTCGCGCTGGACATGCCGGGCGCTCACCTCAACCTGGCCGTGGTCTACGAGAACACCGGGCGGACCGCGCTCGCGGAACAGCACTATCTCGAAGCCCTGAAGATCGACCCGGACTTCACACCCTCCCGCGCCAATCTCGCCCGCCTGTACAACGCCGCCTCCCGCAACGCCGACGCGATCCGTGTGTTGACCGAGGGGCTCGAGCGCCTGCCCCAGCTCGGTGAACTCCAGTACTCGCTGGGGTTGCTGCTGGCCGAGGAGAAGCGCATGAAAGAGGCCACGGAGGCCCTCGGGAGAGCGGCGAAGCTCCTGCCCGATCGCGCCAGCGTCCACTACAACCACGGCCTCGCCCTTCAGCAGACGGGCCAGAGCGGGCCGGCCGAGAAGGCTCTCCT
>DAORUA010000433.1:0-3213 GCA_035432945.1 Vicinamibacteria bacterium
CCTCGATCCGCCTTACGAGGAAGGGCCCTACGAGGAGGCGCTCGAACTTCTGGCCGAGGGCCTGGTGAGCCCGCTCGGTTACGTGACCGCCGAGCATTTCAAGAAGCGCCAGCTTCCTGAGAACATTCTGACTCTGCGGAAGATCCGGGAGGTGAAAATCTCGGATCACCGGCTGACCATCTACAGGAATGAGGTGACGGAGTGAGCTCAAAGGAATGGAAGCGGACCGCGCTGTTGCCGGGCTCCTTCGACCCCGTGACCCTGGGTCACCTCGACCTCGTCATCCGCGCGGCGACGCTGTTCGATGAGGTGGTGGTGGCGGTGCTCGAGAACTCCTCCAAGCAGCCGTGGTTCTCGGCGGAGGGGCGCGTGCTCATGGTCCAGCGCGAGATGGCGGCGCTCAAGAACGTCCGCGTGGTTCGATTCTCAGGCCTCCTGGTCGAGCTCGCGGAGAAGGAGGGCGCGGAAGTGGTGGTGCGCGGGGTCAGGGGCGGATCCGATCTCGAGTACGAGACCCTGATGGCCCGCATGAATGCGCACCTTCGGCCCGGTCTCGACACGGTCTTCCTGCCCTCGTCGCCGAACCTGACCCACATCGCCTCCCGCCTGGTCCGCGAGATTGCGTATCTCGGCGGCTCGGTCAAGGGGCTCGTCTCCGAGAAGGTGGCCCTGGCCGTGGAGACCCGGGCCGAGGAGAAGCGCGCGGAGAACGCCTTCACCACCAGGCGGAGCGCGGAATGAAGGCGACGACGACGGCCCCGCCCCACCTCTCGTCCCGGGTCGAGTCGGTCCAGGTTTCGCCCACGGTGGCGACCGCCGCCCGCGCCACCCTCCTTCGCACCATGGGCCGCGACATCCTCGACTTCTCGGTGGGCGAGCCGGACCAGGGCACGCCCGAGCGGATCAAGCGGGCCGCGGCGGAGGCGATGGACCGCGGCGAGACCCGCTATGTGCCCTCCCTCGGCATCCCCGCGCTGCGCAGGGCGGTCGCGGACCGGTATCTGGCCGACGACGGGGTGACCTTCGATCCGACCGAGGTCGCGATCACCCTCGGCGGCAAGCAGGCCTACGCCCTCGCCTGCGAGGCGGTCCTCGACGAGGGCGACGAGGTGGTGATTCCCACCCCGTTCTGGCCCACCTTCTCGGAAGCCCCGCGGATCCTCGGCGCGGTTCCGGTCTTCGCTCCCCTCGACGGCACGAAAGGTTTCGCCTTCGACCCCGACCTCATCATGAAGAAGGTGCGGCGGAAGACGCGCCTCGTGGTGATCAACTCGCCGTCCAATCCGACGGGAGCGGTGGTGAGCGAGAAGGCGCTGGTGGAAATCGCGCGCCAGTTGAAGGCGAAAGCGCCCGGCGCGTTTCTCCTCTACGACGACACCTACGCGCGCATGCGCTACGTGGAGAACCACCCGCGGATGCTCGCCCGGGTCCGGGAAATCCTCGGCGACCAGCTGATGATCGCGGGCACGGCCTCCAAGACGTACTGCATGACCGGCTGGAGGATCGGCTGGCTGCTCGCGCCCCGGCCGGTGATCAACGGGGTGTCCGCCCTCATCTCGCACCAGACCCAGTGCGCCGCGTCCTTCGCGCAGTTCGGGGCGGTGGAGGCCCTGACCGGGCCGCAGGACTTCGTGGGCGAGCTGGTCGCCGAGTACCGGTTGCGGCGCGACATCGTGGTGGCGGAGTTGAACGAGATCTCCGGGATCGTGTGCCGCGTTCCCCAGGGCGCCTTCTACGCGTTCCCCGACATCCGCAAGCTGCTATCGAAGGCCGTTCCCGACGCTCTGACCTTCGCCGCGCGTCTCCTGGACGAGCAGGGGGTGGCGGTGGTGGCGGGCGAGGGCTTCGGTTGTCCGGGGTTCATCCGCATCTCGTTCGCCCGGTCTCAGGACGAACTCCACCGCGGGCTCACGGCCATACGGCGGTTCGTGGGATCGCTCCATTACGACCCCCACGAAGGCGAGCGGGGCCTGCCCATCATCCGGAAGAGAATGAAGGCGAAATGATCGGCTTCCAGGACGGGTCGCCCGCGGTTCTGTATCTCAACGACCCCAAGGAGAAGATCTGGGGCCTCGTGGTCTCGGTCTCCGCGGCCGGCGTGGTGATGCGGGGCCTGCGCCTCGACTCGTTCGAGGACTGGATGCGCCAGGAGGCGAGGAACGAGGACGAGCTCCTGGGCCTTGTCACCGCCTTCTACCCGCTGCCCCGCATCGAGCGCCTCGAAGAGGATCGCTCGGTGGGGTCGGTCGTGAGCTACTCGGAGCGCTTCGCCGAAGCGGTGGGCCGCACCGTCCAGGAAGCCGTCGCGGCCAGAGCGGCCCAGAGGGACGAGAAGGACGAAGCGAAGAACGAGGGCATCCTCCACTAAACGGCGCCCACGTCGACGTCCACGTCCACGTCTACGTCCGCGTTCGCGTTCGCGAACGACTGAGCGTCACTCGTACTCGTAAACGTAAACGTAAACGTACTCGGCCGTGTACGTCGATCCCTTGTTCACCCCCGGTCGTTGACGTTCCAGGAGTTCGTCGACCGTTCACGTTCGCATGCCCCTGCGCCGTCACACCGGCGAATGCCGGTGCCTAGCGCGAACGCTCCGTTCGCGAACCGCGACGAGTCCTGCCTGGAGCGTCACCGCACCTCGCCACGCGGCTGTCACGCCGGATGCAGCGTCCGCGTCGGCGGGGTCAAGGACGTACCGCCTTCCGAGAAGTGCGGCCCCTCACTGTGAGGGCCGCACTTCGCGCCCCGGAAAGGTTCCCATCATGAATCCCGCCGTCGCTCCCGTTGCATCCGTCGCGCCAGCCGCTTCGCTGCATCGTTTTGACGCTTACCGCCTCGCGCTCGCCTTCCGAGCCCACGTGGTCCGCTGGCTCCCGCTCAAGCGCGCCGAACTCTCCGACCAGCTCGACCGCGCCAGCATCTCTTGTTGTTTGAACATCGCGGAGGGCGCAGGACGCTCCGGCCGCGATCAAGCGCGCCACTACGCAATCGCGCGCGGCAGCTCTTTCGAATGCCTCGCCGTTCTCGACCTGCTCGACCTCGAGACCGCGCCGTCGAGCAGCCGCGAAGCCCGTGCCACCCTTCTCCGCCTGATGGCCGTCCTCACCGCCCTGATTCGACGGTGAGACAGTAGGGCCATGCCGTGGCGGAATGTTAGCGGCGACGGAGGCCGACGAGCATCTGGACGATGCGGGTGAGCTTGTGCTTCGCACG
>DAORUA010000434.1:0-3181 GCA_035432945.1 Vicinamibacteria bacterium
GAAGGTGGGCCCGGTTCATGCCCACCCCGCGGTCCGAGACGGAGAGCCGGGCGAAACCGTTCTGCTCTTCGACGAGTTTCGCCTCGACCGCGACCTGATCGGTCGAGTACTTCACCGCGTTGTCGAGGAGATTCAGCACCGCGGTTTCGAGCGCGGTCGAGTCGCCCTTGAGGAGGAGATTCGGCGGGCCCGAGTAGGTGACCGCGGATTCCCCGAGCTGGTTGCGGGTGCGGGTGAGCGCGCAGGCGTGCTGGACCAGCTTCGCGAGGTCGATGACCGGGGGATTGATCACGGCCCGGTCGGCGTACAGGCCCGCGTTCAGAACGCTGTTGATGGTGCCGTTGAGGCGGTCGAGGTCGGCCCGCATGGTCTTGTAGAAGTCGTCGCGCTGGTCGACCGAGAGGGTGTCGGAGCGCAGCATGAGGGTGTCGAGGTAGAGCCGCAGCGAGGCCACCGGGGTCTTGAGCTCGTGGGTCACGGCGCTCACGAAGTTCGACTGCCGTTCGTTCAGCCGCACCTCCCGAAGCAGAAGGGTGAACATCAGTCCGAGCCCGGAGATCAGGAGCAGGAAGAGAAGCAGCCCGAAGAAATAGACGAGATAGCGGGCGCCGGGAGACCTGAGTGCGGCCTCCTCGCTGCCGATGATCTGCCAGCCCACGGTGAGCGCCACCGCCACCAGCAGCAGCGAGACGCCCATGACGATATGGAACCAGGTGCGGCGTTTGGGCGGAGAGAGCTGGGCTTCAGCCATGAGCGGCCGTCTAGAAGAGTTTGAAGAGGTCCGGAATCACCCGCAGGAAACGTCCCCGCTTGAGATAGCGCTTCGAAAGGGAGAGCCGGGTCAGGGCGAAGAGCCGGGCCAGGATGAAGGGGTGGTGGAAGGTCTTGAGCGCGCCCGCCATCATGGCCTTGAACTCGGGGCCGTAGGGATACCACCAGACCTCGCCGCCGCGGGACATGTCGCGGGCCACGTACTTCGGCTGGGTCATGTCCAGGAGTCCGAGCGCCCCATGGGTCCGACCGAGGCCCGAGGCCTTGATGCCGCCCCAGGGCGAGGTGGGTTCTGAGAAGGTGTAGACGTGATCGTTGATGGTGACCACTCCGGCCTGCAGCTCGCGTTCGAGCCGGGCCGCGGTGGTTTCGCTCGTGGTCCACCCGCTCGCGGTGAGTCCATAAGGAGAATCGTTGGCGAGCCGGATGGCCTCGTCGATCGACTTCACGCGCATGATGGGCAGGACCGGCCCGAAGGTCTCGTCGCGCATGATGGTCATGGTGTGATCGACGCCGGTGAGGACGGTGGGAGGGTAGAAGTTTCCGGGGCCCTCTGGCCTGACCCCGCCCGTCTCGATGCGCGCGCCCTTCGCGCGGGCGTCCTCCACGTGGGCAAAGACGATGGCGCGCTGGCGTTCGAGGGTGAGCGGGCCCATGTCGGTGTTCGGGTCCAGGGGGTCGCCGACCCTGATCGCCTTCGTCTTCTCGATGACTTTCGCGATGAAGGCGTCCGCGACCGCTTCCTCGACGTAGACGCGCTCGACCGAGGCGCACGTCTGTCCGGCGTTCAAAAACGCCGCCCACACGATCCCCGACGCCGCCCGTTCGAGGT
Source organism: Vicinamibacteria bacterium (assembly GCA_035432945.1). Taxonomy (GTDB): domain Bacteria; phylum Acidobacteriota; class Vicinamibacteria; order Fen-336; family JAGNNV01; genus JAGNNV01. The sequence goes on from DAORUA010000434.1 coordinate 1,604, forward strand.
CCGCATCCGCGCACACCACGGCCGGATCCTTGCCGCCCAGTTCGAGAGTTACCGACGTTCCCTGGGACGCAGCACTCGCCATGATCCTGCGGCCGGTGGGCACGCTGCCGGTGAAGAGGACCTTGCGGAGGCGAGGGTCGCTCACCAGGGCCGCCGCGACCGCATCGGTGCAGGCCGCGACGTTCAAGACCCCGGGAGGGAGCCCCGCGCGGGCGAACAGGTCGCCGATGGCGAGGCCGATCAGAGTGGTCGCGGGCGCGGGCTTGAGGACGATGGTGTTCCCGGCCATCAAGGCGGCCCCGATCCCGGTGATCGGTATGGAGAAGGGATAGTTCCACGGCGTGATGATCAGGACGGGGCCGATCGAGGCGAACTCGATGCGGCCCTGCTTGTGTCCGATCAGGAACAGCGTGGGCTCCGTCTCCCGGGCGGCCAGGGTTGCTTCGCCGGTCCGGGCCAGGTGCTTCAAGTGATCGAGGGCGGGGAGGATCTCGGCGAGGTGAGCCTCGGCCATGGGCTTTCCCTGCTCGCGGGCGATGAGGAGGGCCAGAGTCTCGCCCTCCTCCAGGATCAGAGCCCGCGCCCGATCGAGGATGGCGCGCCGCTCGGCGAAGGGCGTGGCCGTCCAGGCCGGGAACGCGTTCGCCGCGGCCTCGACCGCCCTTCCCGCCTGAGCGGCATCCAGGAGCGAGTAGCGCTGAATCGGAGCCCCGGTCGAGGGGGAAACCGCCTCGTGGACGCCGTCGTTGCCAGCGAGCCGGGATCCCGAAACAATCGAGTGAACGGTGGTCGGGGCCGCCGCGTTTTCGCCCTGCAGGGTTGAACTGGCTTCCATGGCTGCATTTTCGCCCCTAACCTGCCTTCAGGTCCAAACCGCCCCGGGACTACAATCGGGAATCGTGATCAAGAGCGAGGCGGCGCCCGAGGGCGAAGGCGGGAGAGCGGAACTTCTGGGAGCGAACCGTTCCTTCTACGACTCCCTGGAGACGTTCGACATCATGGCCATGAAAGCCCTCTGGTACCAGGGCGAGGGCGTCCGTTGCATCCACCCCGGGTGGGAGGCCATCAACGGGTATGAGGCGGTCATCGAGTCGTGGGACCAGGTCTTCAAGAACACGGGTTGGATGCGGGTGACCCCCACCGATGTCTCCACCTGGCGCCTCGGCGAACTGGGCCTCGTCTACTGCGCCGAGAACATCACCGCGAAGCACGAGGACGAAGTGGGCGTCGCGGTCACCATGGCCACGAACGTCTTCCGGCAGACCGAGCAGGGCTGGCGCATGATCCTCCACCACGCCTCGCCCGCGCCGGTCGAAGTCACGCAATCCTTCAACGGGACTCTCCAGTAACCGTCGGCATCGCGGGGCCATCCAAAGACCATGTTCTTCTCCTCTTCGAAGACGAGAATGCCGGCCCCCTCCGAAGCCCTTCCCGGACGTGACGAGGAGATGCCGGTCCCTCCCTCGCACTTCGTGCTGGGCACGCCGCTCACCGGACCGTTCCCGGCCGGCATGGAGCAGGCCGTCTTCGGGCTCGGCTGTTTCTGGGGGGCGGAGAAGCAGTTCTGGAAAATGCAGG
>DAORUA010000435.1:0-3175 GCA_035432945.1 Vicinamibacteria bacterium
AGGTCGCGGTAGAAGGCGCAGAAGGCGCACTGCGCGGTGCACACGTTCGTGTAGTTGATGTTGCGGTCGATGATGTAGGTGACGAGGCCCTCGGGGTGAAGCCGCCGCCTCGCCGAGTCCGCGAGTTCTCCCAGGGAGAGGAGATCCGCGTCGCGGAGGAGGAAGATGCCCTCGTCCCGCGACAGGCGCTCGCCCGCGAAGACCTTCTTTCGAATGGCGTCAAATTGCATCGAACTCGAGCTCCTTCACCTGGCCCAGCAGGCCCTTCGCCTGCGCCAGTCGATGGAAGAGGGCGAGGCCAAGCTTCTCGCGTTCACCCAGATCGTATCGGATCACGTGTCGCAGATAGTGCTCCGCGCGCGCCGCATCGACGCCCGAATTATACGAACGGGCGATGGTCGAAGCCGCTTCCAGGCCGCGTTTCTTCGCTTCGCCGATCCGGGCCGCGAGTCCGTCCGCGCTCGCGCCTCGGTTCCTGACCATGACCGCGAACACGAAAGGCAGGTTCTGCCGCTTCCGCCATTCCCCGCCCAGGTCCATGCGCGTGAACCCTTCCGCGCGCCAGAGAAAGGCGGGGTCGCCGATCACCACGATGGCGTCCGTGTCCGGCGTTTTCGCGCTCGCCGGGGAGAACGGAGTGGTCGCGGGAAGATCTCCCGAGGCTTCCGCGATCAATATCTTCGCGAGCGCCGCGCTGGTGCGGCTGGCCTCGTCGACGGCCATGGTTCGCACGCGCTCGAGCGGGACTCGATGATGAAGGGTCACGGTTTCCACCGGACCGTCACTCGCGATGCACACGGAGCCGAGGATCGCGGCATCGAGCGTGGCCGCTTCGAATGACGGCACCATGGCGAGATCGAGTTCATGATTCCTGAAGCGATCCGCGATCCGCGAGGGCAGATCGATGACCAGATCCACGTCCGGATCGCCGCCGAGTCCATGGATGAGGGGCTGGACGTTGAGATAAGGGAAGAGTCCCACGCGCAGGGGGAGAGCCATGTTCAATCATCACGATACCCCGCCCGGGCTTTCTCTTCCTTGTCTATCGAGCCTCGATTTTTCTCGATTCTGGCCACTTTTTGTCGCCCACGAAGTGATAGAAAATTTATTTTCTGTGGTGACTTGTGAAATCGATTCTCGAAGTGGACACAGAGATGTGTCGTAAAACATTATCAAAACACAATAAAATGACATTCTCTGGTTAGAGGAAAATTGAGCTTTGTGGGCTGGACTTGCTCTCGGCGGGCCCAGCCCGTGGCCGTAAAGTGTTATCGGCGCTTAATTTGGATGGATACCACAAGATCTTGGGTTTATTTCTTGACAGACCCCAAGAAGTCGCAGTAATGTCGTCGCCACACGAAGAGGTTTGAGGGCGGCTTGGCGTGCAGTTCGAGTCGACCCGAAAGGGAGCTAGCCGGACTGGAAGAGAGGGCGCGCGACGGACATTCGACGCGCTCCCAGGACATCCCGGCGAAATCCCCACGAGCCCCCTCGCAAGGTTGGAATTCAAAGTCGTTTTTGACATGACGTCAGGGCCCGGGCTCAAAAAGCCCCGAGAGTAAGGTCGCCTCGCAAGAGGCAGGAGGAAGTTGAATATGGCTACGCAGCCCCCGGTCGTCCCGGCAGAGTCAACCGTGCGAGTCGAGAGCCTCCGGACCGACTCACGAATCGATCCACGGCCGGAGAAACGATCAAAGGGGCTGTCGTTCAAGCGCTTCTTCTCCACGGAGGGCGTCCACCCCTTCGATGAACTCGAGTGGGACCTCCGCAGCGCCGTCATCAACGATGAGCGCGGGCGCCCGGTCTTCGAGCAGAAGGACATCGAGGCTCCGAAGAGCTGGAGCCAGCAGGCCACCAACATCGTCGCCTCGAAGTATTTCCGAGGGGCGATGGGCTCCCCGGAGCGCGAGCACTCGGTGAAGCAGCTCGTGGGCCGGGTGGTCGAGACCATCGCGGGCTGGGCGGTGAAGCAGGCCTACTTCGATACCGCCGAGGACCTCTCCGCCTTCAAGGACGACCTCACCTACCTGCTGGTGCGCCAGTACGCCGCCTTCAATTCGCCGGTCTGGTTCAACGTGGGCATCGAGCCGCACCCGCAGGCGTCCGCGTGCTTCATCAATTCCGTGTCCGACACCATGGACTCGATCCTCGGTCTCGCCCGCACCGAAGGCATGCTCTTCAAGTACGGGTCGGGGACCGGCTCGAACCTCTCCAGCATCCGCTCCTCGAAGGAAACCCTCGCGGGCGGCGGCACGGCGTCCGGTCCCGTCTCCTTCATGCGCGGCTACGACGCGTTCGCGGGCGTGATCAAGAGCGGCGGCAAGACCCGCCGGGCGGCGAAGATGGTGATCCTGAACGCCGATCATCCGGACATCGAAGAGTTCATCACCAGCAAGCAGGAAGAGGAGCGCAAGGCCTGGGCCCTGATCGACGCCGGCTACAACGGCGGCTTCAACGTCAAGGGCGGCGCCTACGACTCCGTGTTCTTCCAGAACGCCAATCACTCGGTGCGCGCCACCGACGAGTTCATGCGCGCGGTGGTCGAAGACAAGGAATGGTCGACCCATTTCGTGCGCGACGGGGCGGTGGCCGAGACCAAGCGCGCGCGCGACATCATGTCCCTCATGGCCGAGGCCGCGTGGCAGTGCGGCGATCCGGGCATGCAGTTCGACACCACCATCAACGACTGGCACACCTGCCCGAACACCGCCCGGATCAATGCGAGCAATCCCTGCTCCGAGTACATGTTCCTCGACGACACCGCCTGCAACCTCTCCTCCCTCAACCTCATGAAGTTCGTGCGCGAGGACGGTGAGTTCGATCCCGCGTCGTTCCGCGCCGCCTCCCGCACCATGATCACCGCCCAGGAGATCCTGGTCGACAACGCGAGCTACCCGACCCCCGCCATCGAGAAGAACTCGCACGACTTCCGTCCGCTCGGCCTCGGCTACGCGAACCTCGGCGTCCTCCTCATGGACCGCGGCCTCGCCTACGACTCCGACGCCGGTCGCGCCTACGCGGCCGCGGTCACCGCCCTCATGCACGGCGAGGCCTACGCGCAGAGCGCGCGGGTGGCCGCGTCGATGGGCGCTTTCAGCGGCTACGCGAAGAACGCCGAGCCCATGCTCCGCATCATCGAGAAGCATCGCCAGCACGCGCACATGATCGACGCCTC
>DAORUA010000436.1:0-3164 GCA_035432945.1 Vicinamibacteria bacterium
AGGCCCGGCCAGTACAGGCAATGGAACCGGATGATCTCCTTGCCGATGATGTGCATCCGCTCCGCGCCCCTGCCCCAGAACTTCTGGTACTCGGGCGCGTCGTCCGCGTAGCCGAGGGCGGTGATGTAGTTCGAGAGCGCGTCGACCCAGACGTAGAACACGTGCGATGGATCGTCGGGAATGGGGATGCCCCACTTCACGCGGGCGCGCGAAATCGAAAAATCCTGCAGGCCCTGTTTCACCACCGCGAGCACTTCGTTCTTGCGCGACTCCGGGGCGATCTTCATCGTGTCGGACCGGATGAGGTCCTCGAGGACGGTCTGGTACGCGGAGAGCCGGAAGAAGAAGTTCTCCTCCTCCGTCCATTCGCAGGGCCGCTCGTGGTCGGGGCAGATGTTCCCCGGCTGCTTCATCTCGTCGTCGGTCTTGAAGGCCTCGCACCTTGGGCAGTACCAGCCTGCGTACTTGCCGCGATACACCGCTTCCTGGCCGTCGGGTGTCTTCGCGACGCGGAGCTTCTCCCAGAGCTTCAGGACACCGCGCTTGTGGAGGTCGTCGGTGGTGCGGATGTAGCCGTCGTACTGGATGTCCAGCGACGCCCACAGAGCTTTAAAGACACCCGAGACCTGGTCGCAGTAGTCCTGCTCGTGGACGCCCTTCTCCTTCGCGATCCGCTCGATGTTCTGGCCGTGCTCGTCGGTGCCGGTGAGGAAGAAGACATCATCCCCGTGAAGGCGGCGCGCGCGGGCGAGGGCGTCGGACGCGATCGTGCAATAGGCGTGTCCCGCGTGGGGCACGTCGTTCACGTAGTAGATCGGCGTGGTGTGAAAGAGAGTGCGTTTGGTCAACTGATCTGCGATCTTATTTCTTATGAGTGACTTAGAGAAGGCCCAACTGCTTGAAACTCGCGAAACTCCGGCCGCCTATGACGATGTGATCGACCAAAGCGATGCCCAGGACCTCGCCTGACCGGGCGAGACGATACGTCAACGCCTTGTCTTCCTCCGAAGGATGGGGGTCGCCGCTCGGGTGATTGTGGAAGGCCACCACCGATCGGGGGCGCCAGGGAAGCGCCGCCTGGAAGACGTCGGCGGGCGTCACCGCGACACTGTGCCTCCCTCCGGTGGCCACGATCTTCTCCCCGAGGAGCCTGTGCTTGGAGTCGAGGGCCAGGATCCCGAAGACCTCGCCCGCGTGAGCGGCGTGCCGGGGAGCGAGGTAGGCGGCGACGAGTTCAGGGGAGTCGAGCCTGGGCTTCGACGGCCCGTCCTCACAGTGGAGGCGTCGCCCCAGTTCGAACGCGGCCAGGATGCGGAGGGCCTTCGCGAGGCCCAGCCCGGGCCGCCGCGCGAGGCTGATCGCGGAGGTCTGGGCGAGGGCGAGAAGCCCGCTCTCGCTCAACTCGCGGGCGAGGTCGAAAACGCTCCTCGAGGCGGAGCCCGACCCCAGGAGCACGGCCAGCAGTTCCGCGCTGGTGAGCGCCCCCGCGCCGAGCGAGGCCAGGCGCTCGCGCGGGCCGTCGGATGGAGGCGGTGCGGCAAAGGGGGACGAGGGCGCTTCCGGGCGGGCGAAATCGACGTCGGTGGACTGAAACATGGGGACTTCCTCTCGAGATGGACGTCATCGCCCGGGAGAGAGGAGACGTGATCGTGGGCGATAATGAGCGGTTCATGAGTCAGGAGAGGTCCAAAACGTCCGTGATCGCCGCGAGTTTGTTCCTCTCGCTCCTTGCCTACGGCGTCGGGCTCCTCGCCATGGGCTACATCCAGGGCGCCCTCATCCGGACGTTCCAGCTGCGTCTGCTCCTGATCATCTCGGAGATCGCCCTCGCCCTGCCCGCCCTGGTGGTGGCCGCGCTGCTGGCCAATCACATCCCTCAGCTCTTTCGGTTCTCGCCTCTATCGGCGGGAGCGGCCCTCAGGACGGTCGTGCTCGGCCTCGCCTTCTGGGGCCTGAGCCTGGGCGTCTTCGAGGCGCAATACGTCCTGGTCAAGCCCCCCCTCGAGTACCTGCAGCAGTTCCAGGGCCTGCACGAGACCCTCCGGCCGCATCGCGCGCTCGGGTGGGTGTTCTCGATCGCCGCCATCGCGGTGGCCCCGGCGGTCTGCGAGGAGATCCTCTTTCGCGGCCTGCTCACCCCCGTCTTTCAGCGCGCGATGGGCTCGACCCTGGCCATCGTGCTCTCGGCCGCCCTCTTCGGGGCCATCCACGTCGACGGCCTGCGTGACGGAACCAGCGTCTACTACCGCGTGCCCTTCGCCTTCATCCTGGGGATGCTGCTGGCCCGGCTCCGGATCGACACCGGGTCCTTGTGGCCGCCCATGATCGCGCACGCCACCCTGAACGCGACCACGTTCCTGGTCGTCATCTTCATCGAGGAGCCCAAAGGCACGCTGCCCGATCCTCAGCCCCTCGCGGCTCTGGCCATGCTGCTCGTGGGCTCCACGGTGGCGATGGCGCTCATGAAGACCCTGCGGACCCCCGCCCAGGCGCCTATCGCATAAGCGAGTCGGGGCTCTCTCCGCAGGCGAGGGACACGCGCCGGCCCTCGTTCGGGAGGCCGAGGCACTCGAACAGATTCCGCACGCACTGGCCCAGCCGGTCGCTGCGCGCCCGCTCGTCGTCCACGATCAGTCGCACCAGTTCGCGGGCCAGGTCCACGATGGGATCGGCGGACTCAGCGGCCTTCTCCGGGTCCGCGTCTTCGACCCAGGGCTCGAGCTTGTTCCTCATGGCCACGACCACGCCGTTGAGCCGCTTCGAACCCTCGCCGTCGAGCACGCGGAGGATCTCGAGCTGGCGCTCGATCCGTTCCGCGATGGTGCGGGCGTGGGGCAGGTTGATCCAGGCCGCCCGCGCTTCCGGTGAAAGGTCGTCTTTCTTCATGTCGAGTCGGCGCGAATTTATCGTGTCTCTATAATCGCCGGCCAATGGCCATTCTCAAAGTCGCGCGGATAGGAAATCCCGTGGTGCGCGCGCGGGCGAAGAACGTCGACCCCACGGTGATCAAGTCCCGGGATTTCCAGCGATTCATCGACGACATGGTCGAGACCATGCACGAGTATGACGGCGTGGGGGTTGCGGCCCCGCAGGTTCACGTCAGCCTGCGGGTGGCCGTCCTCGAGGTTCCCGGGGGCGACGGCCGCGGGGGACGCAAGGGCGTG
>DAORUA010000437.1:0-3161 GCA_035432945.1 Vicinamibacteria bacterium
TCTTCCCCGGGATCGTCGGCTACGACGAGAGCGTCATCCCCGAAGTGGTGAACGCCGTTCTCTCGAAGCACCACATGATCCTCCTCGGCCTCCGCGGCCAGGCCAAGACGCGCCTCATCCGCCAACTGGTGTCTCTCCTCGATGAGCGCATCCCCGTGGTCAAGGGCTGCGAGATCCGCTGCGATCCCTTCTTCCCGCTCTGCCGCTCCTGCCGCGACAAGGCCCTGGCCCTGGGCGACTCGCTCGAAGTCGAGTGGCTCGATCGCGACGAGCGGTACGTGGAAAAGCTCGCCACCCCCGATGTCACCATCGCGGACATGCTCGGCGACCTCGATCCCATCAAGGCCGCGAAGAGCGGGCACATCCTGTCGAGCGAAGGCGCCATCCACTACGGCCTCCTGCCCCGCTCCAACCGCGGCATCTTCGCCATCAACGAGCTGCCGGATCTCGCTCCCCGCATCCAGGTTGGCCTGTTCAACATCCTCCAGGAAGGCGACATCCAGATCAAGGGCTTCCCCGTGCGCCTCCGGCTCGACGTGGCCATGGTTTTCACCGCGAACCCCGAGGACTACACCGCGCGCGGCAAGATCGTGACCCCGCTCAAGGACCGCATCGGCTCGGAGATCCGCACCCACTATCCCGAGACCATCGAGCTGTCCGCGCTCATCACCGCGAGCGAGGCCTTCTCCAAACGAAGCCTGCCCGTGTTCGTGCCCGAGTTCGTCCGCCACACCGTGGAGGCCGTGGCCTTCGCGGCCCGGCGCGACCGGCGTGTCGACAAGAAGAGCGGCGTCTCGCAGCGTCTCGCCATCAGCGTGCTGGAAAACGCGATCTCGTCCGCGGAGCGGCGGGCCCTGGCCTACGGCGAGGGCGAGATCGTGCCCCGCATCGCTGATGTCTACGTCGCCCTCCCCGCGGTCACGGGCAAGATCGAACTCGAATACGAGGGCGAGATGGCGGGCGGGGCCACGGTCGCGCGCGACCTCGTGCGCGAGGGGCTGAAGGAAGTGTTCGCCAACGAATTCGGCGGCGTGAATCTCCGCGGACTGATCGAGTTCTTCGAACAGGGCGGCGAGGTGGGCGTCTCCGACGACAAGAGTGCCGGGGACCTGCTGGCCGCGCTCTCGCGGGTGAACGGCCTCCTCGCTCACGCCGGCCGTCTCATCCCCGAACGGAGCGACGCTCCCACCCGGGCCGCCGCGGCCGAGTTCATGCTGGAAGGCCTCTTCGCGCAGAAGAAGATCGGCCGGTCGGACCAGGGGACGTACATCGCGGTCGAACGCAAAACCGAAGACGGCGGACCGGATCCCGATCGCCTGGAACGCCTCGCCCGCCTGAAACGACAGGTGAATTAGCGGAGGCCATGCGTTTGCGCTGCCTCCGCGTATCCCGGCGAAAGCCGGGATCCACTTCCTGACTCCATGCCCCGTTTCACCTACCACAAGCACCGCCCGAACCTCTGGGAGGATCTCGACCTCTCGGAACTGGTGAACGCCATGTCGGAGTTCCTGCTCGGGAGCGGCTTCGGCGAGCCCGCGGACGGCGACAACCAGGCCACCCAGGACGACCTGAAGGACGCGATCATCAACGCCCTGATGACGAGCAACCTGCTCCCCGACGAGGACCTGCAGAAGCTCTTCTCCAACGAGGACGCCCTGAACGAGTTCCTCGAGAAAGTCATCGAGCGCCTGATGAACGAGGGCTTCATCCAGACCGCGCAGAACGGCACGGGGTCGATGGAGGACACCGATGGCCAGGGCGAGGCGGGCGGCTCCGGCGCCCCGGTGAAGTTCGAACTGTCGGAGAAGGGCACCGACTTCCTCGGCTATCGCGCCCTGCGCGAACTGATGGGGGCGCTCGGGCGTTCGTCGTTCGGCTCTCACGACACCCAGGATCTCTCCACCGGCGTCGACGCGAGCGGTCCCAGCAAGGCCTACGAGTTCGGCGACACCATGAATCTCGACGTGAGCGAAACCCTGCTCAACACCATCCGCCGGACCCGGAGCCTGGAGTTCAAGGAGGGCGAGGGTCTCGACGTCGGCTACGAAGACCTGGTGGTGCGGCAGACCGAGTACCGGTCGTCCTGCGCCACCGTGGTCATGCTCGACTGCTCCCACTCCATGATCCTCTATGGCGAGGACCGGTTCACGCCCGCCAAGAAGGTGGCGCTCGCCCTCTCCCACCTCCTCCGGACGCAGTACCCGGGCGACTCGCTCCGCGTGGTCCTCTTTCACGACTCCGCCGAGGAGATTCCTCTCTCGCTCCTGGGCAAGGTGAAGGTGGGGCCCCACTACACGAACACGCGCGAGGGCCTGCGCGTGGCCCAGCGGATCCTCGCGCGCGAGCGCAAGGACATGAAGCAGATCGTGATGATCACCGACGGCAAGCCCACCGCCTTGACCCTCGACGACGGCCGGATCTATCGAAACCCCTTCGGTCTAGATCCCAAGGTCATCGGCCTGACCCTGAAGGAAGTGATCAATTGCCGCCGCCAGAACATCATGATCAACACCTTCATGCTGGCCCGCGATTACGAGCTCATGGCCTTCGTGTCGAAGGTGTCGGAGCTGACCCGGGGCAAGGCCTACTTCACGAGCCCGTACGACCTGGGCGAGGCCGTGCTCATGGACTTCCTGCGCAAGAAGCGCACCGTGGCGCATTGACCGTCACCCCCTGAGGGCTCGCCGCTTGGGTTCCCGATTCCTCAAAGACGCGGCGGCCTTCCTGCTCGCCGTTCTCATCGGCGCCGCCCTCGTTACGTATCACCACCGGGCGCACTTCGATCCGCACATCGTCTGGGACGGATTCACCCTGCCCGGGTTCGACGCCCACGTCTACGTCGCCATGGCGGAAGAGCCGCGCGTCTTCACGGTGGGGCCGTGGGGCTATCGGATTCTCCTGCCCGGACTCATCGGCGCCCTGGCGCCGCCCCGGCTGATCGTTCCCGGTTTCGAGTGGGCGGCGCGGATCTCCCTGGTGCTCGCGAGCGGTCTCCTCTTCGTCTACCTGCGCCTTCTCGGCGGCACTCTGCGGGCCGCGCTGCTGGCCGTGGTGGTCGTGATGGCCACTCCGTCGGTGGGGGCGGTGTTCGCGAATCCATTCCTGGTGGAGCCGTTCGCGCTGATGCTCCTCCTCCTGGCCCTCGTCGCCATCGAAGCGAA
>DAORUA010000438.1:0-3156 GCA_035432945.1 Vicinamibacteria bacterium
ATCTGGTCGGTCGACGCGGAAGGCCGCTTCACCTTCGTCAACGATGCCGCCTCGCAGCGGATCTACGGCTATTCGGCCGAGGAGATGATGGGGAAGCCCTTCACGGAGTTGATGACCGGGGAGCAGGCCCGGAAGGACCTGGAGGTCTTCGAACGCATCAAGTCCGGCCACCGGGTCTTCAACTACCGGACCATCCATCTGCGGAAGGACGGGAGCCCGGTCCACCTGAGCTTCAACGCGGTGGTCGAGGTGTCGGTGGCGGGCGAGGTGCTCGGCACCACCGGAACCGCGACCGACGTCTCGGACCTGGTGAGATACGCGGCCGAACTCGAGCGCTCCGAGGAGCGCTACCGCCTGCTCTTCGAGAACGCGACCGAGCCCATCGGGGTGGCCCAGGACGGGCGGATCGTCTTCTTCAACCGCGCGGTGATCGAGGCCACGGGCTACGAGCCCGACGAGATCCGAAGCCTGCCCTTCGTGGACCTGATCCACCCGGACGACCGAGCCATGGTGGTGGACCGCCATCTGCGCCGGCTCAAGGGAGAGGTCTTCCCGAATACCTACGTGCTCCGCATCGTGCGCAAGAGCGGCGAGATCCGCCATATGAACCTGAGCGGCGTTTCCATCGTCTGGGACGGGCGGCCCGCGACCTTGAACTTCTTCTCGGACATCACGGCCCGGGTGAACGCGGAGGCGGAACTCGAGTTTCAGGCCTACCACGACCCCCTCACCGGGCTGCCGAACCGGGCCCTCTTCGCGGACCGGCTCAACCTGGCCCTGGCCCGGGCGCGGCGCCATCACGAGCCGATCGCGGTCCTCTATGCCGACCTCGACCACATGAAGCGGGTCAACGACACCCTCGGCCACACCATTGGAGACCTGCTGCTGAAGCAGGTGGCCCTGCGCTTCCGGTCCACCGTTCGCGAGGAGGACACGGTCGCGCGCTTCGGCGGGGACGAGTTCGTGGTTCTCCTGAGCCGGGTCAAGGACGGGTCGGTGGCGGCGCGGGTGGCGGAGAAGCTCATCGCGCGCATGAACGAGCCCATGGAAGTGGGCGGGCACACCCTTCGCGTGACCACCAGCGTGGGGGTGAGTTCGTGGCCGACCGACGGCGACGACGCCGAGACCCTGCTCAAGAACGCGGACAACGCCCTCTACCAGTCGAAGGAGCACGGCCGCAACACCTACCGCATGTTCGCGCCGTCCATGAACGAGCGGGTGCAGCGGCGGCTTTCCATGGAACAGTCGCTGGTCAAGGCCATCAAGACCTCGCAGTTCTCCCTCGTCTACCAGGCCCAGCACGACATGCGCACCCCCCGGATCGTGGGCTATGAGGCGCTGTTGCGCTGGAACGACGAGGAACTCGGCGATGTGCCGCCCGCGAGCTTCGTGCCCCTGGCCGAGGAGACACGGCTGATCGAGACCATCGGCGACTGGGTGCTCGGGCGAGCGCTGATGGACGCGCGCCGGTTCCCGAGGGAGGCGCGACTCGCCGTGAACGTGTCGGCCATCCAGCTTCGCGACGTGAAGTTTCCGGCCCGGGTGGCGAGGCTCCTTTCCGCCCACGACTTTCCCGCCACCCGCCTGGAACTCGAGCTGACGGAGAGCGCCACCATTGCGGACGACGAGAGCATCGTCTCCGTGCTCTTCGAACTGCGGCGGATGGGGGTGCGCATCGCGGTGGACGACTTCGGGACCGGCTACGCGTCCCTCTCCTACCTGCGCCGCCTCTCCGTGGACATGGTGAAGATCGACAAATCGTTCATCGCCGGGGTGGGCGAGAGCCCGGCGGATTCCGCCATCGTCCTCGGCATCATGGGCATGGCCCACGGGCTCAACCTGCTCGCCCTCGCCGAGGGCGTCGAGACGGAGGCCCAGCGCGACTTTCTCGAGGTCGCGGGCTGCGACATCGCGCAGGGCTACCTCCTTGGCCGCCCCATGCCGATCGACGACCTGGGCTTGTAGCGCATGCCCGGATCATCGATGACCTGCCATCAGTGCCGGGTATGAGAGGTCTCGGCGGCACGATGTCAAGGACGGTGGGAGCGCTGGCCCTCCTTCTCCTGCTTCCCAGCGGCGCGGCCTCTCAGCCGAAGGCGCCTCCCCCTCCGAAGCGCTTTTTCACGGACAGCACCGGCGTGGTTCCCCAGGCGGTGGCCGCCCAGATCGAACAGAGGCTCCAGACCTTCCAGAAGACCTCATCGAGCCAGGTCCTCGTCGTGGTGGCGGACCGCGTCCCCGCGGGCTACACGTCCATGGAGGAGTACACGAATCGCACGGCTCAGGCCTGGCGGGTTGGGGTCAAGGGTCGCGACAATGGCGTCGTTCTGTTTGCCTTCCTCAGCGATCGAAGAGTCCGTCTCGAAGTCGGGTACGGTCTCGAAGGGGCCCTGCCCGATGCTCTCGCCTCGCGCATCATCAACGACGACATCATCCCCAGGTTCAAGGAGCGCAACTACGGGGCGGGCCTTCTCGCGGGGGTCGACGGCATCATTCGAGCCACCAGGGGCGAGTACCGGCCCATCGTGGCGGGACGCATCCAGGCCCAGGCGACCGCGGTCGAGCCCAGTCCGTTGTGGATACGGGCGGTGAGGTACGTTTCGCTCAATCCCCTGGTTCTCTTCCTTGGCTTCGTGCCCTTTGCGCTGATCATGATCTGGTACATCTTCAAGGATGGGAAGGGATCGGAGAGCGCGTCGGAGTGGTCTTCGGAGACCAGTTGGTCCAGTTCCGGAAGTTCGTCGAGCGGCAGTAGCAGCGACTTTTCTGGCGGCGGTGGTTCGTTTGGCGGCGGCGGCGCCTCCGGAAGCTGGTGAGATATGACCGATTCCTTCTTCTCCAAGATAGACGAGCCTCGAATCGTCGAGGCCATCCGCGCGGCCGAACTGGGGTCCCGGGGCGAGATCCGGATTCACGCCACCGAGAAGGCGGTCACGGACGTCCTCAGAGAGGCGACGGGGACCTTCGAGCGTCTCGGCATGACCGCGACCGCGGAACGGAACGGCATCCTGATCTTCGTCGCGCCGAAGAATCAGAAGTTCGCGGCCACACCCCCCTTGACGAGATGGCGGCCTCGATGTCGGCCGCCTTTCGCGAAGGCCGCTTCACCGACGGCCTGGTGGGCGCGGTCGAACGGGCGGGCCAGCTTCTCGCCGC
>DAORUA010000439.1:0-3154 GCA_035432945.1 Vicinamibacteria bacterium
GTCATGTAGAGCGAGTCGAAGAAGGACCATCCCTCGACCGCCATGTACCCGAACGTCCCCCCGAGCACGAGGATGACCACAACCAGAAGCGCGACCGCGGTGGCGCGATATCCGTGGGGGATGGTCCTCGACAGCGGGTTGCTCCTGAGGTTCATCTCCGCGCGGATCATAGGCTCCCCGGCGGCGCGTCCTCACGACGGGCCAAGGCCGAGGTGTAGAGTTTTTGTCGACGGGCTGCCGCTAATGGAGGCATGTTTCCCCGGAAAGAAGGAACTCTCTGACGCTGCTGGAACTGGTTGAAGGCGAGACTGCGGCCATTCACGCCCTTCATAACGATGGCGTCACGAAGAAGCGCATCCAGGCCCTCGGTCTGTTCGAGGGGCGCAGAGTCTGCGTGATCGCGCGCGCGCCCTTCTCCGGGCCGTTGCTCGTCGAGGATGTGGTCACCGGTGCGCGGGTGATGATCGCCCGCGATCTGGCCGAGAACATCGAGGTGGCGGCCGATGGCCCGGGCGCGGACTGACGAGATAGTCATCGCCCTCGCCGGCCAGCCGAACTGCGGCAAGTCGACCCTGTTCAACGCGGTGGCCGGCTTCAAGGTCGACGTGGGGAACTTCGCCGGCACTTCGGTCGCCTTCGCCGAGACCCGGGTCACCTTTCACGGGCAGAAGATCCGCCTCATCGACCTGCCCGGCACGTACTCGATCTCCTCCCACGATCTCGCCGAGAAGGTGGCGCGCGACTTCCTGCTCTCGGGCGAGGTCGACGCCCTGATCAACGTGGTCGATGCGTCGATGCTCTCTCGCTCGCTCGAGTTCTCCCTGCAGCTCACGGAGATGCGCGTGCCCATGGTGATGTGCCTCAACATGATGGACGAGGCGCAGCGCAAGGGGATGGAGATCAACACCTCGCGGCTCGAAGAGCTCCTCGGGGTTCCGGTGCGGACCGCGGTGGCGGTGGTGGGGACCGGCATCGAGGAGGTCTTCCGTCAGGCCATTCGCGTGGCCGGGGGCGTCGTTCCCGCGGTCGAGCCCCGCTACGACAACGATGTCGAGCAGGCCCTGGCGCGCCTGCTGGCCGACTATCCGAAGCCTCTCCGCGACGCCCTGCCTCTCTCGGAGCGTTTCGTGGCCCTGCGCCTGCTCGAGAAGGACGAGGATTTCGAGAAGAAGGCCGGAGCCGCGAGCCCGGAATTCCTGGCCCGCGCGACCGGGGAGCGGCATCGCCTTGCCGAACGCGAGGGCCGGGCCGAGACCCTGACCCTCGGGTCCCATCGCCACAGCCTCGTCCTCGACCTCTACGAGAAGGTGGTGCGCCATCGTCGCGGGAATGTCCTTGGCGTCCGCGAAAAGGTCGACCGCTTCATCATCCATCCCATCGGCGGCGCGATCACGGTGGTGGGCTCGCTGCTGATCACGTTCTTCCTGGCCTTCCACCTGGGCAACCTCATCGCGGGCCTCGTCGATGTTCCCTTCAGCCGGGTGCGCGCGGCCATTCAGGCCCTTCCCAGCGGAATCGGGCCGGCCGTCCTCATCGGCATCTTCGAAGGCGTGGTCGCGGGCGCGGGGATCGTCCTGCCCTACCTCGTCCCCCTGCTCGCGCTCCTCGCCATCTTCGAGGACACCGGTTTGCTGCCGCGGATCGCGTTCATGGTGGACGGGATCCTGCACCGCGTCGGCCTCCATGGCAGCTCCGTGGTGCCCCTGATCCTCGGCTTCGGCTGCAACGTTCCTTCGATCATGGCCACGCGCACCCTCGAGAACCCGCGCGACCGCTTCGTCACCATGATGGTGGCTCCGTTCATCACCTGCTCCGCGCGCAGCGTGGTGATCATCGCGCTCGCCGGGAAGTACCTCGGGGTCCTGGTCACGGTGGGCCTGTACCTTTTCGGCGGACTGATGTCGATGGCGGTGTCCTACGCGCTGACCCGGTCGAAGCGGCGGAAGTCCCTCGGGGTCATCATGGAAGTGCCGCCGCTGCGTCAGCCCTATCCGAAGATCGTGGTCCGCAAGGTCTGGTTGCGGCTCCGCGAATTCGTGGTGGTGGCCTGGCCGGTGCTGATCGTGTCGAGCCTGGTCCTTTCGCTCCTGTCGTACGCGGGGACGGACGCGGCCATCAATCATTTCCTGGCGCCGCTCACCACTTCCGTGCTGCATCTCCCGGCGGCGGTGGGAATCCCGCTCTTCCTGGGCCTCTTCCGGAAGGAACTGACCCTGGTGATGCTCGGCGCCGCCCTGGGCACCGACGCCATCGGGACCGTGCTCTCGAACGGGCAGATCCTCGTCCTCGTGGTCTTCACCATGCTCTACGTTCCCTGCGTCGCCACCCTCGCCGCGCAGTGGCGCGAGGGCGGATGGAGGACGGCCGCGGCGTCGGCGCTGCTCAACCTGGGCGTTTCCATCGCGGTCGCGGGCGTGGTCGCCCGGCTGATCCCCGCGGCCTGAAGCTACCCCGCCCCGCGATTCACGAGAGAGATCGGCTTGAGCGTCGTTACCCGGATCCGGACCAGCCAGGAACTCACCGTTCCTTTCGCGCCCGAAGAGGTGTGGACGGTGCTGGCCGACGTCATCGCCTATCCGGAGTGGTGGCCGGCGAAGCTCCGGGTGGAGATCCTCCATCATCCCGGTGAGCTCCTCGGCGCGGAGTTCGAAGTGCGGCCCGTGATGGGGCGGATGTTCCGCATCCGCTTCGAGGAGCTCGAGGGCATGCGCAGCATGCGCCTCCGCTTCTTCGGCGGCTCGCTCGAGGGTCCGGGCGGCTTTCACCTTCAGGCCCTCGACGGCGCCACCCAGGTGCGTTACGAGATGGACGTGTTCGCCCGCGGCCTCGACGTCGCGGTGTTGAGTCAGGTCCTTCCCCTCGAACGGATTCACCAGTCGCGGATGCGCAGCGTTCTGCGCAGCCTGGCTGCCCGGCTGAAGACCTTGCGCAAGGCCGCGGACCGGCGGACCGCCCAGGAGGAGCGTTCGGTCGACCGGGAAGCCGCGATTCGCCGGCAGGCCGAGGAAGAGGCGGCCGCTCGCCTCGCCGAGGAAGCGGCGCGAAGGCAGGCCGAGCGGGATGCGGCGGCCCGGGCGACGGCGGAAGAGACGGAACGTCGGGCCGCCGAGGAAGAAGCCGCCGCGCGCCTGGCCGCCGAGGAAGTGGAACGCCG
>DAORUA010000440.1:0-1889 GCA_035432945.1 Vicinamibacteria bacterium
GTGCCGAAGCGCTCCAGGATCTTGTCCATCTTGTCGGCCTTGTCGGGGTCGCCCATGTCGTGCTGCAGGGCTTCCAGTTCGTGGTGCAGGTCGCCGAGGCGGCCGCTGCCCGCGATGGCTTCGTCGAGGACCGACCGTCCGGACATCTCCTCGACATCCTGGCGGAAGTAGCCGATGGTGAGCTTCTTCGGGACCGAGACCTCGCCCTCGTCGGCGGTCTCCTCGCCGGTGATCAGGCGAAAAAGGGTGGTCTTCCCCGCGCCGTTCGGGCCGACAAGCCCCACCTTTTCACCGGGGTTGAGCTGAAAGGCGGCGTCGACAAACAGGACCTGCTTGCCGTACTGCTTCTGGATGCGGGAGAGGGAAATCATGGGGGGAGCCCCCCATGATAATTGCTAGTTCCCTTTGGTGATTCGGATCCCGCCGTTCACGGTGGCGAGTTCCAGTTCCCGGCCGCCGTGGCCGAGACGGCCTTCGGCGGAGCGCGGGCCCCACTTCTTGCGGACCTCGATCTCGGTGAAGTCGCTGGTGATCCCGCCGTTCACCGTCTTCGCGGAGACGTCAGCGTCGACGCCTTCGGGGAGATTGAGATGGACGGAGCCGTTCACGGTCGAGAGCTTGATGTCGTCGGCGGAGTTCACGGTCGACTTCACCTCGGCCCGGATTGAACCATTGACTGTGGTCGCCTCGGTCAGCGTTCCCGCGATCACCTGAATGCGGCCATTGACGGTGGAAAGCGCCGCACGGCCTTCGATATCGGCCTCGATGCCTCCGTTCACGGTCCGGCCTTCGAAGTTGACGTCCCTGGGAATCCGCAATTCGAACTCGACGTTGACGTCGTTGTTCCGGACGTTCATCCGGCCACCGCCGCCCGGCTTGCACTCATTGGGGCGGGAGACATCCTTGCTGGGGTACACCGCGCAGACCGTGACGCCCTCCGCGTGGGGGATGACCTCGATCTTCACCGACTCGGGATCGTTGCGGCGGCCGGAGCGGATGGCCACGAGTTCGACGTCCGAGCCGCTCGTCGCGGTGGCCCGCATGGGGCCGTTGATGCCGCGAACCTCGAAGGTCTTGCCCGCCGCGACCTTGCCCGTCCACTTGAAGGGGGCGGCCGTGCGCTTCGGTCCGCTGAAGGTGTCGGCAAATCCCTCGCCCATCTCCTGGAACCAGTCCCCGATGGAGTCGAAGTTCCAGGACGCGCTCTCGCTGTGCTTCGTGGCTTTCTTCTCCTCGGCCTGGGCGGGGGCCAGCAGCGAGCCTGAAACCGCCAGGGCGGTCAGAAAAATGAACGTGGATCGGGGCGTCTTCATGGGTAGACCTCTCTCTTATGAACAAGAGACGACCAGGGCCCCGGCGAGGTTCCGTTCGGGCGGCCATTTTCCTATTACAGTGCGGGCGAAACCCATGACCTCCCGACTCGAGAACGAGGCCGTTCAGCGCTTCCTGACCCACGCCCGGGTGGAAACACCCCTGATCTGCGGCCCGATGTACCCCTGCAGCAACCCCGAGTTGGTCGCGGCGGTCTCGCTGGCGGGCGGCCTCGGCATCGTGCAACCGATCTCGCTGACCTACGTGCACGGCCACGACTTCCGGGAAGGCCTGCGCCTCATCCGCCGGCTTTCGGGCGGGAAGCCCATCGGCATGAACGCCCTCATCGAGGCCTCGTCCGAGACGTACAAACGGCGAATGGAGCAGTGGGTCGACATCGCCCTCGAAGAGGGCGTCCGGTTCTTCGTGACCTCGCTCGGAAACCCGAAGTGGATCGTCGACAAGGCCCACGCGGTGGGCGCCGCCGTCTATCACGACGCCACCGAGCGTCGCTTCGCGGAAAAGGCGATGGCGGCCGGCGTGGACGGCCTGATCGCGGTCAACAAGCACGCGGGCGG
>DAORUA010000440.1:1989-3152 GCA_035432945.1 Vicinamibacteria bacterium
TGGATGAGGTCGGGCGAGGCCTGGTTCAGGATCACGAGGTCGACCGGACGATGCGCGGCCTCCTGCAGGTCGGCCTGAAGGCTGAGACGCAGAGAGGACAGGGTCGGGCCGGCCTGACCGGGGACCAGGACCGCCACATCCACGTCGCTCGACGGACGAAGCTCGCCGCGCGCCGCGCTGCCGAAGAGGTAAGCGACGATCACGTCCTCGTGCGCGCCGAGGGCATGTTCCAGTCTCGCGATGAGTTCGTCGCCCACGGCGTCGATTATAGGACCCGGCCTGAAGGCGAACCCGGGCGCGTCGCCTATGCTCGCTTCCCCCATGAGCGAAGCCATCCTCAAGCCGCGCGGTTTCTCGAGACTCGAGACCGGGCATCCCTGGATCTTCAAGTCCGACGTCGAACCGGTCGAGGCCAACAACGGCGCGATCGTGGACGTGGTCGCGAAGGGGCGGTTCCTCGGCCAGGCCTTCTACTCCGAGCATTCCGAGATCACCCTGCGCATGCTCTCGCGTGGGGCCCTTGCCGAGACCTGGCTTTCGGACCGGATCGAGGCGGCCATTCGCTTTCGCGAACTGACGCTGGGGCTCGGCGGCGCATGCCGCCTCGTTCACGGCGAGTCCGACGGTCTGCCCGGCCTGATCGTCGACCGGTACGGCGACGTGCTGGTGCTGCAGATCCTCGCCGCCGCGATGGAGACGCGCACGCCCGCGATCGTCGACGCCCTGGTCCGGCGGCTGAAGCCGCGCGGCGTCCTCGCCCGCAACGACGTGAAGGTCCGCGAACGCGAGGGCCTGCCGCGCGAGACCAAAACCCTGTGGGGCGAGGTGCCCGACGCGGTCAGCATCCAGGAGGGCTCGGTCGCCCTCAGCGTCGATGTGATCAACGGCCAGAAGACGGGCACGTTCCTCGACCAGTCCGCGAATCATGTGCTATTCGGCCGCCTGGCCCGCGGCCGCGTCCTCGACGCCTTCTGTCACGACGGCGGCTTCGGACTCCAGGCCGCGCGGAACCCCGCGGTCGGGGAGGTGATCGCAGTCGATATCTCCGCCGAGGCCCTGGTGCGGGCCCAGGCGAACGCCGCGGGGAACGCGCTCGCGCTGCAGACCTTCGAGGCGAACGTCTTCGACTTCCTCACCGACGAAGTGGCGGCGGGCTCGCGCTA
>DAORUA010000441.1:0-3132 GCA_035432945.1 Vicinamibacteria bacterium
TCGTCCGGGGTCTTCAGCGTGGTGTCGAGCCTCTCCTTCGCGGCCACGAGGAGGACGCCGGTGGCGAGGCCGACCAGGAACGCGATCTGCAGATTGCCCGTGCGGTCCGGGAAGACCGGGGCCTGGGGCACCTCGGCCGGCTCGATCAGGCGCACCGTCCGGTCGTTGACCGCGCTCTCGACGCTCGCCTCCTTGCCGCGGCGGGCCAGGGCCTGGGCGATCTCGTTGGAGGTGTCGGCGTCGCGCTTGAGGGTCTGATACTCGGGCGACTTGTCGCGAAGCGCGGACATCTCCGCCTGGGCCGCGGCCACCGACCCCGCGAGCACGCTCTCCTGGCGCGACGCCGCCTCGTAGGCCGCTTCGACCGAGCGCACCACTCCCCTCGCCTCACTGGTCAGGGCGGCGCGGATCGACTGGATCCGGGTCTCGAGACTCACGACGTCGGGATGCTTCGGACCGAGGCTCTGATCGAGCTCCGCCTTTCGGAGCTCGGTATCGACCAGGTCCTTCCGCATCGCCTGGAACGACGAGCTGGCCGCGAGTTCGGGAAGGGTCAGGAGTTCCGACGCGCTCATGCGCCGGAGCTGGTCCAGGTAGGCCCTCTTCGAGGCCTTCTCGCTCCGCGCCTGCAGGAGCTGGGTGCTCGCCTGCTGGAGCTTCGATTCCACGAGGCGCTGCCTGGCCTCGAGATTGGAGCTTCCGCTCTTCTCTTCGTAGGAGCGCAGGGCCTCGAAGGAGGACCGGGCCTGCTCCTGTTCGGCCTGCAGGCGGGCCTCCAGCCATTTCGTCGCCTCCGTCGACTGGTCCGATCGATCGGACCTCGACTCGTCCACGTAGGTCTGAGCGAGGCCGTTCGCGGCCATGGCCGCAAACCGCGGATCGTAGGCGCGGAAGACCAGGTCCACCAGGCTGGTCCTCGGAATCGGCCTCACCGTCACCCGGGACCTGAACGCCGCCACCGCCGGCGCCACCGGGATTCCCGGGCCGAAATCCTCGGTCGGGCGCCCGAAGAGCTTGGTTCGAATCAGCTCGATCGGCGATCGCATGGGGCCGGCGCCCAGCTCCGGGGAACTCGTGAAGTCATAGCGCTCCACCACCTTCGTGATCAGCGACTTCCCCACCAGCATCCGGTACTGGGTCTCGATCCATTCGGGCGTGACCGCCTCGACCACGTCGTTGCCGGGCGTGAGATCGGGGCGGGACTTGCGGATCTCGATCTGGGCCACCGCTTCGTATCGCGGCCGGGCGGTGTAGTTGTAGGCGGTCGCGAGCACCATGGACACGATCACGCAGGCCACGATGAGCCAGCGGCTGTGCCACAGCGAATGGGTGAACCTGACCCATTCCGACGCGGCCTCCGAAGGCGGCTGCCCCTCGGGTCCGAAAGGACGCCGGTCGTCGGGAGGAGGAGGCACCACCCTCAAGACGCCGCCCGCCGAACTCAAGCGCCCCTCCGGTCCATGGACGCGCGCAGGCCCGGGGCGATCAGAAGAACCTCTCCCCGACGTTGAGCGTATCGCCCGGCTTCAGGAGGTCGAGGAGTTCCGCCTTGACCTCCTTGCGCTTCCCCGCCTCGAACCGCACGATCTTGAGGCGCTTGATCGAGCCCCGGTCGGAGATGCCGCCCGCGAGCTGGAGCGCATCCTGAACGGTCATGCCGTCGACGTACTTGAAGGCCGCGGGGCGGGCCGCCTGTCCGGTGACGAAGACCTGGGCCGCCCTCGGAACGAAGA
This sequence comes from Vicinamibacteria bacterium, assembly GCA_035432945.1. GTDB lineage: Bacteria > Acidobacteriota > Vicinamibacteria > Fen-336 > JAGNNV01 > JAGNNV01. The sequence continues at coordinate 1,734 of DAORUA010000441.1, forward strand.
CGATGTCCCCGCCCTCGAGGATCACGTTCTGTTCGGCATTCCCCTTCATCAGCTCGCGAAAGCTGGCGCGAAAGACGTCCGACCCCTTGATCGCCCCCGGTGGGAGTTCATCCGCATCGGGCAGACGAACCGCGTCGGAGAGACCGGGAACGAGGGGCATGGACGAGAACTGATCGATGGCGACGCTCTCGCTTCCCTCGGGGGGACGGGCCACCAGGAACTCGTGGCCCGCGTTGGCGGTGAGTCCCCCGGCCTCCGAAAGAGTGGTGAGCACGGACCGATCGGCCTTCAGGGAATAGATCCCCGGCCGCGCCACTTCGCCCAGGACCAGCACCGGGCGGGACCGGTACTCCTTCACCCGCACCGAGACCTCCGGGCGCTTGATGAAGCCGGCGCCGAGCAGGGACTGGAGCTTCTTCGCCAGATCGGCGGGCGAGAGACCGGCGGCCTCCACGCGGCCAATCAGTGGATAACTGATGGCGCCGTCCTTGTCGAGCGCGAAATCACCCGAGAGGGTCGGCTGGCCCAGCACCACGACGTCGATGACGTCGGCGGGCCGCAGGGCGGCGGAGTCGGCGGTCTGCGTCCCCGCAACCGAGGCGAGAATCAGGCACACCGCTGCCGCACAAAAAGAGATCCGCTTCATCAAGCCTCTATTCTCAATGGGGACTCGCGGTTGCGTCAACTAGCGGCACTCCGCCGCCGAAGGCGGAGTCCGCCCAGGACGAGCGCCCGAGCCTACTTCTGCGAGGCCAGCGCGGAGGACGTGACGCGGCCCAGTCGACCCGGCAGGGGCGCCGCCATCGAGCGGATTCCGTCCACGCCCACCCCCCGCCGGACCGCGATCATCCGGGCCACGATGCTGACCGCGATCTCTTCGGGAGTCTCGGCGCCGATCTCCACTCCGACCGGGGTTTCCACCCGCGCCAGTTCCTCGGATGAGAAGCCCCGCGTGCCCAGGTCGGTGAGCACGTGAACCATCTTGGCCTTCGATCCGAGGAGGCCGAGGAATCTCGGCTGCCGGGGCAGGCACGAGGCGATGGCGGTCGCATCGCCCCGGTGACCGCGCGTGACCACCAGCACGAACGATCGGGGCGTCAGCCGAAGGGCCTCGGCCGCCGACTCGAACGGCGCGACCACCACCCGGGCCGCCTCAGGAAACCGCGCTTCCGTCGCGTACTTGTCCCGATCGTCGAGGACCGAAACCCGGAAGCCGGCCATGGCGGCGATGGTGCACAGCGGCCTCGCCACATGGCCCGCGCCGAGGATGGCGAGGTCGGGCGTCGCCTCGAGCGGCTCGATGAACACCTCCATGCGCCCCCCGCAGACGAGCCCTTCCTCGCCCGCCTGCTCCGGGGTGAGGTCGTAGGTGGTGAGGAACGGCCGGCCGCTCTCGATG
>DAORUA010000442.1:0-3125 GCA_035432945.1 Vicinamibacteria bacterium
GTCCGCGACTTCATCGCCGCCAACCTGACGCCCTACTCGGGAGGTCCCGACTTCCTGGTCAAGCCGACCGCGAAGACCCTCGCGGTGTGGGAAAGCCTGAAGCCCTACTTCCGCGAGGAGGCGAAGAAGGGAGTGCTCGAGGCCGACGCGAGCGTGCCCTCGTCCCTCACCTCGCACGGTCCCGGTTACATCAATCGTGACAACGAGGTCATCGTCGGCCTGCAGACCGACAAGCCCTTCCGCCGGGCCATCATGCCGGTGGGCGGCTACCGCATGGTCGAGTCCGGCCTGAAGTCGGTGGGCGGCGAAGTCGCGCCCGCGGTCAAGGACGCCTTCACCAAGTACCGCAAGACGCACAACGACGGCGTCTTCGACGTGTACACGCCGGAGATCCTCGCCTGCCGGCGCGCCCACATCATCACCGGCCTGCCCGATGCCTACGGCCGCGGCCGCATCATCGGCGACTACCGGCGCGTCGCCCTGTACGGCGTCGACCGCCTCATCGAGGCGAAGAAGGCGGAGCGCAGGGAGATCGACCTTCGCTGGCCGACCGAGGAAGTGATGCGGCTGCGCGAGGAGATGGCCGACCAGGTCAGAGCACTCGCCGACCTGAAGAAGATGGCGGCAAGCTACGGCTTCGACATCTCGGGACCGGCCACGAATGCCCGCGAGGCCCTGCAGTGGGTCTACTTCGGCTACCTCGGCGCGGTGAAGGAGAACAACGGCGCGGCCATGTCGGTGGGCCGGGTGTCGACGTTCTTCGACATCTACGTCGAACGCGACCTGAAGGACAAGACGCTCACCGAGGAGGGCGCGCAGGAGCTCTTCGACCAGCTGGTCATCAAGCTCCGCATCGTCCGCTTCCTGCGCTCGCCCGAATACGACGCTCTCTTCTCCGGCGACCCGTACTGGGCCACGGAGTCGGTGGGCGGCATGACCACGGACGGCCGCACCCTGGTCACGAAGTCCAGCTTCCGCATGCTGCACACCCTCACCAACCTCGGCCCGGCCCCGGAACCCAACCTGACCGTGCTGTGGTCGAAGAACATGCCGGACGCGTTCAAGCGCTACTGCCTGGTCACGAGCCGCGAGACCTCGTCGCTGCAGTACGAGAACGACGATCTGATGACCTTGAAGTACGGCGACGACTACGGCATCGCCTGCTGTGTCTCTGCCATGCGCCTGGGCAAGCAGATGCAGTTCTTCGGGGCGCGGGTCAACCTGGCCAAGTGCCTGCTCTACGCGATCAACGGCGGGCGCGACGAGAAGAGCGGGGTGCAGGTGGGGCCCGCCCATCGCGCGGTCTCCGGAGACGTCCTCGACTACGACGACGTGATGGCGAAATTCGACGACATGATGGCGTGGCTCGCCCGGACCTACGTCCATGCCCTCAACTGCATCCACTACTCGCACGACCGCTACAACTACGAGCGCCTGCTCATGGCCCTGCACGACCGGGACGTGTTCCGGACCATGGCCTTCGGCATCGCCGGCCTGTCCATCGTGGCCGACAGCCTTTCCGCCATCAAGTACGCGAAGGTGAAGCCCATAAGGCGCGAGGACGGCCTCATCGTCGACTACGAGACCACGGGGAGCTTCCCGCAGTTCGGGAACGCCGACCCGCGGGTGGACGACATCGCCGCGGACCTGGTGAAGCGCTTCATGAACCACCTCCGGGAGAATCCGACCTACCGCGGCTCGACCCACACCCAGTCGGTTCTCACCATCACCTCCAACGTGGTTTACGGGAAGAACACGGGCAACACCCCGGACGGGCGTCGCGCGGGGGAGCCGTTCGCGCCCGGGGCGAACCCCATGCACGGCCGCGACTCCCACGGATGGCTCGCGTCCTGCCTGTCGGTGGCGCGCCTGCCTTACGATGAAGCGCAGGACGGGATCAGCTACACCCTGTCCGTGGTGCCCGCGATGACCCGGCTCAGCGAGGAGGAGGGTCTCACCGACGTGGTCAAGGCCCTCGACATGTTCTTCGGACAGGGCGGTTTCCACATCAACCTCAACGTCATCTCTCCCGACACCCTGAAAGACGCCATGGAGAATCCCGACAAGTACCCGCAACTGACCATCCGCGTGTCGGGGTACGCGGTGAACTTCGTGCGCCTCACGCGCGAGCAGCAGCTCGACGTGATCGGCCGCACGTTCCATGGAGGAATCCGAAAATGACCCCGGAACAGATCGCCACCGAACTCGCCGAGGGCAGCCGCCACGTCCTCCGCCACGGCCTCTCTCCGGACGCCCCGGAACTGGAGAACTACGCCGAGGGCGACGGCGCCTTCGGCTACGCGCACTCCTACGAGACCGGCTCGCGGCTCGACGGCCCGGGCGTGCGGGTCACCCTGTTCGTGTCCGGTTGCCCGCTTCGCTGCCAGTACTGCCACAACCCGGACACCTGGAAGCTGAAGGACGGCACCCATATCGCCCTGGAGCGGATCGTCACGCGCCTCGGCCACTTTGCGCCTGCGCTGCGGGCCATGGACGGCGGTTTCACCATCTCCGGCGGCGAGCCGCTGGTGCAGGTCGCGTTCACCCGGCGCATCTTCGGGGCGGCGAAGTCGATGGGCCTGCACACGGCACTCGATACGTCGGGTTTCCTCGGCGCGCGCGCGACCGACGACTACCTGAAGAATGTGGATCTCGTCCTCCTCGACATCAAATCGTCCGACCCCGGGACCTACAAGCGCGTGACCGGAGTGGATCTCGAGCCGACGCTGCGCTTCGCCGAGCGCCTGGCGGCCATGAACAAGGCGGTCTGGCTGCGCTACGTGCTCGTTCCCGGGCTCACCGATGATCCGAAGAATGTCGAGGGGGTCGCGAAGTTCGTGGCCCCCATGAAGAACGTCGAGTGGGTCGAGGTGCTGCCCTTCCACCAGCTCGGGGCTTTCAAGTGGAAGGCCCTGGGGCTCGACTACAAGCTCGCGGATACGCCGCCGGCCCCCCTGGAACTCGTCGAGCGTGTGCGGGGCCAGTTCCGCGCCGCGGGGTGCAACGCGCGCTGAGTGGGCCGTAGAGTGGGGGGATGGTGGAGCTAGTCGGGCAACTCCTGGAGCAGTCGCCGATGCTCGCGCTCTTCGCGGCCATCGGGATCGGCTATGCCATCGGGCAGATCT
>DAORUA010000443.1:0-3121 GCA_035432945.1 Vicinamibacteria bacterium
CCCTCGTGCTTCAGTACAACAAGCGCGACATGCCGGACATCGACACCGAGGCCGAATTGAACCGGCAGCTCAATGCCTGGGGCCGGAAGGCGTTCCTGGGCGTGGCCTCCAACGGTGAAGGCGTGCTCGAGACCTTCGGAGCGGCCGCTCAGGAGATGCTCCAGTCGATCGCCATCAAGTACAACCTGAAGGACAAGGGTCTCGATCCGGCCGCGGTTCCCGACCTCGTGTCCGCGGCGCTCAAGGCCCTTGCCGGAAAGGCGGAGGACGCGGTCGGCAAGGCCCAGCCGAAGCCCTCGTCCGGCAAGCCCGCATCGATCTCGCCCTCCAAGATCACGGTCACCCAGGCCCAGGGCGCGGACCAGAGCGCGTCCCTTCAAGGCGGAGCCGATGGCGGCGGCCTGGTCATCGAGGAATTGCTGGGGAAGGCGATCAAGTCGAACGTCGACATGGCCGAGGTTCTCTCCAGCGTGGTCCAGGCGGTGAACAGCGGCCTCTCCGCGATCCTCTCCCAGGCCGACCTCGCGCTCCTCTATAAGGAAGACATCAAGCGCAACGCGGCGATCGCCGCGATCAAGCGCGAAGCGGACCTGACCCAGAGGCGCGTGCAGGCGATTTCGACGGGCGGCGCGCCGCCGCCGGCCTCGGCCCCCATGGCCGGACCGGCCACGAGGCTGGCCCAGCAGGTGAGCGCTCAGCGCTCCTCGGCCGGGCTGCCGCCTCCGAAGGCGGTGTCGACGGTTCCGCCCGTGCCCTCACCCGCCTCGAGCGCGGCTCTGTCTCAGCTCGAAGCCGCTCTTAAGGAGGGCGTGCGTCTCGCCGAAGCCGGCCTGCAGGCGAACGGGGGCACCGTCGAGTTCGCGCAGATCGCGGGCGAGCTGCCCTTGTGTCCTCCCGCTCACGTATCGAAGCTCGTGAAGGCCGCGGTCGAGGGCGCGTCGGCCCTGGCTCCCTCGGGCAAGATCAGCGTGCGCTCCGAGAAGAAGCCCGTCCTGCTCAAGAGCCGCGACGGCTCCGAATCGAAGCGGGACTTCCTGATGCTGATGGTCGCGCAGCCGGCCCTCATTCCCGTGGAAGAACAACAGAAGATCCCCACCGGCGCGGGCAGCGGGGCCCTGGGCGAGGCCGGCAAGCTGGTCCGCGAAGTCGGCGGTTTCACCCGCTTCGCTCCCACCTCGAGCGGCGGCACCGAGGCGCGCTTCTTCCTGCCCATGTGATTCAGGCGGACCCCGGTCCGCCCGTCCGTTCCCGGATCCGCGCGGGGCCTAGGCGGAAACCACCTTCAGACCTTCGGCCACGGATTCGTTCGTGATGTCCCAGTTGTCGCGGTCGAACACGTTCTTTCCGTCCTTGAAGAGAATGATCTGCGGCGACTCGTGCTCGATGCCGGTCATCGCGGCCACGTGATTGCTCGCGGGCCGGGACTCGACCACCTTGATGATTCCGAGCTTCAGGTCCTCGCGCGGGTCGAGATGCGCCTGGACGTGGACGAACGTCTCCTGGGTCTTGTGGCAGGTTCCGGCTTTGAAGATGGCGGCGGTCGGGTTCGCCTGGAGGAAGCCGTCGACTTCCGCGGGCGAAGTGAGGAACGAGATTCGATCTTTGAGAGGCATGGCGGAAGTCTAGGCGGGGGGCCTGAATCGACCCGAATTTCGAGGCCTCCGCGAAGATAGACTCCCGCGACACGCGGACACTTTCATCTGGAGACACCCATGCGTTCACTGACCCGTCCTGCCGCCCTCGTCCTCGGCCTCTCGCTCCTGGTCTCGGCCGACGCTTCGGCCCAGCCCGCCCGGCCCGCGGGCAAGCCGCCGTCCATCGAGGACAAGACCGCGAGCATGAAGAAGCTCGACGGCTTCATCCCGGTGTACTGGGATGAGACCGAGGGGAAGCTCTACCTCGAGGTCTCGAATTTCGGAGTGGAGATCCTGCAGTCGACCGGCTTCGCCGCCGGCCTCGGATCGAACGACATCGGCATCGACCGGGGCGCGCTCGCCGGATCGCGCATCGTGATGTTCGAGCGGGTGGGACCGAAGGTCCTGCTCGTGGCCCCGAACTACAACTTCCGCGCCACCTCCGACAACGCGGCCGAGCATCGGTCGGTGAAGGACGCGTTCGCGCGATCGGTTCTGTGGGGATTCACGGTCGCGGCCGAGTCGGCCGGCCGCGTGCTGGTGGATGCGACCCCGTTCCTGATCCGCGACAACCTGAACCTCGGCCCGCGCCTGCGCCCGGGGACCTACCGTCTCGACGAGTCGCGCAGCTCGGTCTACATGCCGGGCACCTTCAACTTCCCGAAGAACTCGGAACTCGAGGTCGAGCTCACCTACGCTCAGCAGCAGCAGGCGGGACCGCCCCAGGGGGGTGCCGCGCCCGGCCCCGGCCAGAACTTCGGCGGCGGGAACTTCTTCGAAGGAGTGCGCGATGTCGCGGCCACCGGCGAAGCCGCGAGCCTGCGCATCCACCACTCGTTCGTGGAACTCCCGGGTTCCGGCTTCAAGACCCGCGCCTTCGATCCGCGTTCGGGTTTCTTCGGCCCCGATTTCCAGGATCGTTCGGCCCCCCTCGGCACGCCCCTCGAGAAGCGCTTCATCGGCCGTCATCGCCTGGCCAAGGCCGACCCGAAGGCGAAGATTTCCGACCCGGTCAAGCCCATCATCTACTACCTGGATCCGGGCACGCCCGAACCTATCCGCAGCGCTCTCCTCGACGGTGCGCGCTGGTGGAACCAGGCCTTCGAGGCCGCGGGCTATCGCGATGCCTTCCGCGTCGAGGTGCGCCCGGAGAACGTCCATCCCCTCGACATCCGCTACAACGTCATCAACTGGGTCCACCGGTCCACGCGCGGCTGGAGCACCGGCGGCTCGGTTTCCGATCCCCGCACCGGCGAGATCATCAAGGGCGTCGTGACCCTCGGCTCGCTCCGCGTCCGCCAGGATTACCTGATTGCCGAGGCCCTGCTCCAGCCCTACAAGGCGGGCACGGAAGTCTCGACCGAAGCGCGTGAATGGGCGCTCGCCCGCATGCGTCAGCTGTCGGCCCACGAGGTCGGGCACACCCTCGGCCTCGGCCACAACTACTACGACTCCGACGCGGGCCGCATCTCCGTGATGGACTATCC
>DAORUA010000444.1:0-3120 GCA_035432945.1 Vicinamibacteria bacterium
CCGGCGACCGCGGTCATTCCCTTCGGCTTTAGAGGGCTCTGCCCTCTAAAGCCACTGAAGGGGGGATTCGACGCCGCACGCAGTAAGGCGCCGATGCCCCCTCTCTCTCCAGCTTTTTCGGGCCTACGGCCCGAGAAAAGCTGGCGGAGAGAGGGGGATTCGAACCCCCGGTGCAGGAAACCCCGCACAACAGGTTAGCAACCTGGCCCGTTCAGCCACTCCGGCATCTCTCCGCGACGAGTCGACTCGGCCTCTTGGGACCGCTTAGGATGGGCTCTTGAAGACCGAGGAGCGTATCACGAAGCCCGCGGAAGACGGTTCCAACTCCGCTCCGCCGTCGCCGATCCCGAAGCGCCGTTCCCTTCTGAAGATGGCGCTCGTTCTGATCGTCCTGCTTGCCCTGATCGGCGGACTCGTCTACGCGTACAACTACTGGCGGCTTCACCGCCCCACCTCCGAGGCGGAGATCGCGGCCATCGAGTCGCTCATCGTCGCCGGGAAGGGCGACGAGGCCCGGGCCCTCATGATCGATGCCCAGGTCCGGTCGAAGGATGCGGCCGCCCTGCGCCTGCGCATCGGCCGCGCCTACCTGCGCGAGGGCCAGGTCGGCCCGGCCACGGCACTCCTCTCCCAGGTCGAGGCGTCGCTCATCAAGGAGGAGCGGGTGGCGATCGCGGAGTACTTCCTGGTCGCGGGCGATCCGTTCTCGGCCGCCCGCTTCTTCGATGCGGCGCTGAAGTCCGGCATGCCGCGCACGGCCTCGCTTCTCGGCCGGTATGGCGAGGCCCTGGCCCTTTCCGCCAACCCCGAGGGGGCGATCGCCGTCTTTCGCGAGTCCCTCGTCCTCGACGATTCGAAGCCGCGGGTGCGCCTCAACCTGGCCCTCACCCTCGCGAACACGGGCCGCCTGGACCAGGCGAAGACCGAGGCCCTCGCGGTTCTGAAAGCTGAACCGGAGAACGCAAAGGCCCTCGCCCTCGTCGCGGCCCTCGGCGGTTCTCGATAGCCGCTCTGCGCGCGGGCCGGAGGCCCCGCGTGGTAGCCTAGGGTCACCCCAATTTCAAGGCCCAACTGTCCAGGGACTGATCAAGATTTCAGGACACTTTCAGGAGGTTCGAATGACGTTTTCCCGCGCTTTGCGCATGCTTTTGTCTCTATCCCTGGTGGCGCTTTCGTCACCGCTGTTCGCGCAGCAGACCGGGACCATCGTCGGCACCGTGAGTGCGACCGACGGATCCGTTCTGCCGGGTGTCACCGTTGAGGCTCGCTCCAACATCCTCCCCGGACCCCGCGTGACCACCACGGGAGGAAGAGGCGAGTACCGTCTCCCCGCGCTGCCTCCGGGCGAGTACGTCCTCACGTTCACTCTCTCCGGGATGCAGACCGCGACCCGCAAGGCCTTCGTTCAACTGTCCCAGGAGAGCACGGTTGACGCGAAGCTCGCCGTGGGCGGCCTCACGGAGACGGTCACGGTGACCGCGGCCTCGGAGAACAATTTCATCGACAAGGATTCGGCGGAAGTGGCCACCGGCCTTTCCAGCACCCAGCTCGCCGGCCTCCCCCTGGGGACCGAGTACCGCGACCTGATCAAGGTCATTCCCGGGATCCAGTACACCCAGGACCTGACCCGCGGTCCGAGTGCCGGCGGCAGCGGCCAGGACAACGTCTATCAGTTCGACGGCGTGAACGTGACCCTTCCCCTTTTTGGAACCCTCGCCGCCGAGCCCTCGTCCCATGACATCGCCCAGGTGACCGTCATCAAGGGCGGCGCGCGCGCGGTGGACTTCGAACGCGCCGGCGGCTTCTCCATCGACTCCGTCTCCAAGTCCGGCACCGACAAGTGGCAGGGCGAGGTCAGCTACCGCCTCCAGAACAGCGGCATGGCCGCGGATCTCCAGAGTGGATCCAATTCCAGGTACGAACAGGACAAGGACTGGATCACCGGCGGCCTCGGCGGCCCCCTGGTCAAGGACAAGCTCTATTTCTACGGGTCCTACTACCGTCCGGGCATCAGCCGCGAAAATCGCGCGAACCTCTACGGTGAACTTCCGCCCTACAGCAGCGTTCGCAACGAAGGCTTCGGCAAGCTGACCTTCACCCCGAGCTCCAAGATCCTGTTGAACCTGAGCTACCGGCAGTCGAAGAGGCTCGATGAAAGCGACCTCTTCGCCTCCAACGCGAGTTCCACCACCGGCACCGGAACCGAGATCAGGCAGAAGATCATCACCGCCGACGGCTCCTGGATCATCAATCAGAAGAGCTACGCGACCTTCAAGTACACCAAATTCGAGAACCCGACCCAGGGTCGTCCCGACAACGAGGCCAACGTCACCATCGGCACCACACCCGGAACCAGGCTCGACATCGCGAATCTCGACAAGATCGGCCGGTTCTCCGTGCCCGCGCCAGTCACCGGCAACGCCGCGTACAACACGTTCATCCAGCCCCTGATCGATCGCTATGGCTACACCGCGAATGGAGTGAAGACCGGGGGCGGCACCGTGGGCTATGGCTCGCAGTTCGACAATGACGACTTCTTCCGTGACGGCGGCCAGTTGGGCTACAACCTCACCGTCGGCGAGAGCGTGAAGCACGATCTCCACGTGGGGTACCAGATGTACACCGACTCCGAAGACCTGCTTCGCTCCTCGAACGGATGGGGCGCCATCACCGCTCCCGGAGGCCGCACGAGCTTCCAGGGTCGCCCGATCTACTACCAGACCGCCTTCCAGCAGCAGAGCACCGGCGCCGTCCAGCCCATTCACTCGGAGTACAAGTCCCACAATATCGAGTTCAACGACACCATCCACTACAAGGACTGGACCTTCAACATCGGGGCGCTCGCCAGCAACGACACGCTCTACGGCCAGGGTCTCAAGGACGACCCCTCGACCCTCTCCGGCTACGTCCTCTCCGCGGGCACGAAGTACAAGATGTACGAACTGCCCTTCTCGAAGATGATCCAGCCCCGCGTCAGCGCCACCTGGGCCTACAACGGGAAGGACACGGTCTACGCGAGCTACGCCCAGTACAAGCCGGCCGCGAGCTCGCTGCCCCGCGCCGCGTCCTGGGCCAGAAACCTCGCGACCACGATCAACGCCTACTTCGACGAGACCGGGA
>DAORUA010000445.1:0-3094 GCA_035432945.1 Vicinamibacteria bacterium
TGCCGCGGTGGCGTTTGTGCACGGGCAGGATGGTGATCGAGAGCAGCCCTCCGGTGGGAGGACGGAGCCTCACCACACCCGGCCCGTCGTGGGGCAGGCTCATCTCGGGCATGGGGGCCTTGGTGTCGGCGGCCAGGGTGGAGATCATCTTGAAGATCTCGTGAGGCCCGTCTTCGGGATGAGTCACGAGCAGGATGCGGGAGCCGCCGCCGCCCAGGAACAGGAGCTTCTGGTGCCACGAATCCATGATGCCCTGCAGGGCGATGGCCTGGGTGTTGTACTCGCCGAGGATGCCCGACGACGACAGCCAGGCCACGGCCAGGCGGATCTTTATGGAGGCCAGGGGAATCGCGGCCATGAGCTGCGGGGTGGTGATCTTCGGCTTGTTGGCGATGACCTCGAGCACATGAGGCGCTCCGCAGGAGAGATCGTCGGTCACCACGCGGATGCCGCGGGAGCTGAGGCCAAGGCGGGTGGTCTCGTCCGGGAAATACGCGGAGTTGCGCTCGAACTCGTCTTCGAGCCGCACCGTCTCCATCAGCAGGGAGGTGAGATCGAGGCCTCCCTTGGCGTCGGTGGACGGGGCGGAGGTGAAGAAGAAGGCGCCGGCGTGCGTCGACAGCATCTCGATCACCGCTTCGCCGTCGCTCAGACGCATGATGGAAGCGGAGATCAGGGATCCGCGGTTCACCAGGCACTTGCCCTCGGCGTAGGGGGTCACCACCTTGAGCTGGCCGCTCTTGCGGGCGCTCGACAGCATCTCCATCACCTCGTAGAGGGAGAACACCTCGATGCGTCCGGACAGATCGTGCTTCGCGATCGAACCGGTGCTCGTCGTCGTCGTGGTAGGTCGGGCAATTCTTCCCGTCTTGGCCAACTTCTCTCTCCCCTGCGCCCTTGTTCGTGGTTGTGGCGCGTAGCTTAGCTTTCGAGGGGCGCGTTTCTAAAGGGATTCGCTCCCACGAGTCGCCCCGCGAGCGTCGTCCACAAAACACCCGCAATCGCCCCACAGCATTTCCGCGAAGGATCCGCCTGCGGGCCCACAGCGAACCCGCGGGAGATGCACAGGGTTATCCACAGATTTCACACAAGGTAGGGGCGAGGCCTGCCTCGCCCTTGCTGGTCCATTAACCCGGCGTCAGACGCGGACGAGCGGGTCGAACAGGCGGCGGTGCTCGTCGACCGCGAAACGGTCGGTCATGCCCGCGATGTAGTCGCAGATCACCCGATACACGCCGTCCGCGTCGAATCGCGCCTGGTACTGCGGGGGCAGCTGGAGCGGCTCGGCGGTGTAGGAGCCGAAGAGGTCGCGCAGGATCCGGCCCGCCTTGTCGGCCATCCGCATCACCCGCCAGTTGCGGTACATGTTGGTGAAGAGGAACGCCTTCAGTTCCCGGACCTGCGCGGCCATCTCGTCCGAGTACGAGACCAGCCGGCCGCCCACGTGTCGCACATCCTCGACGCTGCGCACGCGGCTCGCCTGGATGCGCTGGAGCGTGGTCATCACGAGATCGTTGAGACACCGGTCGATGATCTTCGACACGATCTGGCGTCGGAGCACCGAGTCCTCGCCCGGACCCTCGCGTAGAACCGACTCATGGGCGGAGCGGAAGATGCCCACGGACCGGATCTGCTCGATGGTGAACATGGCCGAGTTCAGGCCGTCGTCGATGTCGTGATTGTTGTAGGCGATCTCATCGACGAAATCGACGAGCTGGGCCTCCAGGGTGGGCGCCTCGCCGCGCGCGTACTCTTCGGGCGCCTTCGCGTCGGAGTCGGCCTGGTGCTTGATGATGCCCTCGCGCACTTCCCAGGTGAGATTGAGGCCGGGGTAGTCGGGCGACCGCCGCTCCAGGGTTTCAAGAACCCGCAGGGTCTGGCGGTTGTGCTCGAAACCGCCGTGGTCCTTCATCAGCTCGGCCATCACCCGCTCGCCCGCGTGGCCGAAGGGCGTGTGGCCGAGATCGTGGCCGAGGACCAGGGTCTCGACCAGTTCCTCGTTCAGGGCGAGGATCCGCGCGGCGGTGCGTCCGATCTGGGCGCCTTCGAGGCTGTGGGTGAGGCGGGTCCGGTAGTTGTCGCCCTCGTGGTTCACGAAGACCTGGGTCTTGTACTCCAGGCGCCGGAAGGAGGAGGTGTGAATGACCCGGTCGCGATCCCGCTGGAAGCAGGTGCGCAGCGGGTGCTCGAGCTCGGTGTAACGGCGGCCCCGGCTCTGGGCGCTCTTCATCGCCCAGGGCGACAGCCGCTCCGCTTCCCAACGTTCCTGAGAGACGCGATCGACGAAGGTCATAGCAGGGTGATCTTAGTCGTGAGCGCGGTATCGTGTACGCCCAACTCAAGAGGAGTTCCATGGACGAAAAGAAGTCCGTTAATTTCACGGTCATCCCCGCGGACGACACCTCGCCGCGGACCTATTCGAATTTCTGCGCGATCCAGCACTCGCCCTTCGACTTCACCCTCACCTTCTGCGAAATGATGCCGATCACGGAGACCCAGTTCGTCCCCGGCCAGGATCATCAGTTCATCAAGGCTCCGGTGAAGACGCGGGTGGTGGTGCCGGTGCAGATCATCCCGGGCCTCGTGGCCGCGCTGCAGGAGAACTACCGGATGTACCAGGAGTCCTACGGCCCGACGAAGGGACCGATGAATTGAAGCCGACCCGGCTCTCCGTCCGCGCCGGCGAGATCCTCGATCGCCTGGAGAAGATCTATCCGGACGCCGACTGCGAACTGAACTACCGCAACGCGTTCGAGCTGCTGATCGCGACCATCCTCTCCGCGCAATGCACGGACAAGCGCGTGAACGCGGTGACCCCGCAACTCTTCGCCCGCTATCCGACCGCGAAGGATCTCGCCGCGGCGAAGCTCCCGGAGGTCGAGGAGATCATCCGGTCCACCGGTTTCTTCCGGGCCAAGGCGAAGAGCATCACCTCCTGCGCCCAGGCCCTCGTCGCAACCCACGGCGGCGAGGTGCCCCGCGATTTCGAGGCCGCGGTGAAGCTCAAGGGGGTCGGACGGAAGACCGCGAGCGTCGTGCTCGGGCACGCCTACGGCATCGCGGAAGGAATCGCGGTCGACACCCACGTGCTCCG
>DAORUA010000446.1:0-3070 GCA_035432945.1 Vicinamibacteria bacterium
AGGCGCCGCCCCGTCAACGAGATACAAAGCGTGGACGCCGGCGAGCTCCATCGCATCGAGAGCCTGCAGTTCGAGCGGATTGCCCAGGGCGGCCAGATATTCCTCGTCCACGCAACTGAGGGAATCGCGCGCCCAGTCGGCGCTCCGACGCAGTCCCCAGGCTGCGGCGGTCGGGGCGATCACGCTGCAGAACTGCTGGCTCCGAAAGAGGGCATTCAGATACTCCAGTTTCTCGATGCGGGTCCGGGGCGGGCGGTTGGATTCCCGCCTCGGGTCGAGGGTGACCCGGACCCGCAGTGCGTTCGTCCATGCTCTGGTCGCGTCGGCATCGGCGCCCTTCGCCAGGGCATCGATCCGTTGCATCGCGTCGGTCTGTCGCATCACCACCACATCGATCACGATTCCCGCGATCTCCGCGTCCGTTCCCGGCGGCGTTTCCGGGGACAAGGCGCGAGCCATGGCCAGGTGCGCGGCCACGCCATTGAGAAAGGGCCTGGGGTTCATGCGCCAGGTCGCCGAGTTCCGCATCGCGTGCGCGGCCCAGAGAAGAGCGGCCTGCTCATGCAGGCGGGCATCACGGGGGTGCGCGACCAGGGCAGCGAACAGGAGGCCATCGGCCTTCAGGAGGGACGCGGTATCGGACGACAACAACAACTCGCTCACTCCCGGAACCGGCGCTCCGGATTCTCCGGGGCCAGCGCCGAGGATGTCGGCGGCGGCCTCCACATACGCGGCCGGATCCCACACGTGCGTCTGTGGACTCACCACGATGGCGCGAGCGCCCGTCCCGCCGCCGAGGGAGATTTCGAAGGCGCCGGGGCCCTTCGAGTCGGTTTTGCGGCGAACGGCGAGAGTCGGGGCGGCGGCGGTCTCGTCGATGCTCCACGAGACCATCTCCCGAAATACCTGGTGAACGACCCACTCGGGCTCCCCGGCCCATCGCCAGTTGCGAGCGGGCTTGGGCGGCAAGGCGATGGCCTTCGCCAGCGCCGCCTGCGCCTGCCGCGCGCGCTCTGCGCGCATCTCGTTGTACTTGAGCCCGCCCACCGCCGCGAGCAACATGGCCACCAGGAGAACGACCCTCTTCTTACTCATCCACCGGACCTCCACCGCCGCAGAGTCTCGGACACTGCCGGCGGGAATGCAATCGGGAGCGGGGGCGGTTCCACCAAACCTGCGAGATACCTGTCAAGGTCCGGCTAGTTGGGTTGGTCTTGCCTTGCGAGCTGCCTGAGCGGGATGCTGGTGGCGGCGCCGAGAAGAACGCCGCCCGCGCCCACCAGGGCGAGGTAGAGCAAAGCGCCCGCGATCCCCCGCACGGAGGACCAGCGGGTGAGCGAGTCAGCGAGGGCCGCCATGAGTGAAGCCGCGGTCCAGCCGAGGGCGCTCGCGCCGATCCACGAGAGCGGGGCCAGTCCATGGGGCTTGAGCAGCCGGGCCTGCAAAGTTCCCGCGGTCAGGCCGGCCGCGATGATGGCGACATAGAGCGAGTAGGGGATGGGACGTCCGAGCACCCGGGCGAGGTCCACGACCAGGAAGGGCAACGCGAGACCGGCCGCCGAGACCCAGCGCCAGGACTGGGAGGCTCCGAGCAGTAGGCGCAGCGCGCGCTCCTGCGCGATGCCGACGCCGAGGCCCATCCCGAGGCCGATCGAGATCTGGGACCCGTGGACGCCCACCACCTCGCCCACGAGGGCGAGGGCCACGACGAACACGATCCCAAGGAGCCAGCCGAGGAAGGTGATTCGGATCCAGGGACGGAGGGAGATGGGTTCGGACATGGAGCGAGCGTGGCAACGGCCGGCGTTGGGAGGAGGAGGTGATCGGTGGAGGTGGACCCCGGCTTTCGCCGGGGTGACGGGCGCTACCGCTTCGGCGCGGCGCCCGTCATTTCGCGGGCGGGCCGTTCAGCAGGGCGTTGAACACCAGCTTGAAGGTACCGTGGGTCTGGGCGCGGTTCTGGGGGCGGAAGCCGATGAGCACCACCTTGCCCGCGCCGTGCTTCACCGAGACCGCGGCCGCCTTCTTCGCGATGACCTGCTCGCCGAGGAGCCAGCCGCTCTGGAGGATGTCGCGTTCGACGTAGGAGGCGAGGATGTCGACGTCCTGGCTGGTGTCGGTGGACGTCACCTCGTACACCTGGCTGCCGGCCATGAACAGGGCCAGGCCCTCGTCCGGCATTCCGTAGGCCAGGGGGTTCGTGTTGGCGTAGCGAACGCGAAGGGTGGACCCTGGTGACCAGAACTCCTTCGAGGGCACGCCGGCCACCACGTTGCGCAGGGGCAGGCTGAAGCGCTGGATGGGCAGATCGCCGGCCTGGGCGAAGGCGAGGAGCGTCCCTCCTTTCTGAACGAAGGTCTGGAGGGCCTTGACGCCGTCGGCTCCGAAGCCGCTCTTGAATTCGGGCGGGGTGTTGTCCGGTCCGCCGCCGAAGCCGCCCCCGCCTCGTCCGCCACCGCCGCCCGTGGGCGGCTCGCCGGTCATCGCGGCTACCGAGTCCGCGGGAAGGACGATCACGTCGTACTTCGCCTCGAGCCCGCCCCCTTTGAGTTCTGCATCCATCAGCGGCTTCGAGGTGACGTTGAACTGCTCGAAGAGGAGGCGCGTCCAGCCCTCGTCCATGTTCCCCCCGCCGTGGCGCTGGTACATGGCGATGCGGGGCTTGCGGATCTCGTAGGCGCTTGCGGGCGCCGAGGCTTTCAGGGCGACGAAGTCGACACCGGACTGCTTCGCGATTCCCGCCAGGTCGCCCGAGGCGACGAGGAAGTCGCCTTCGCGGACGCTTCCATCGGCGCTTCCCTCGCTCGCGCGGCGCACCGCGACGCCCTTGTCGAGCAGGAGATTCACGGCACGGAACGCGTCATTGAGGCGACCATCGAGAACGTAGCCCGAGGCCGCGCCCGCGGCCACCGCGCCGGAGAGAGGAACCTTCGCGGTGAGCTTCACCAGGTCCGCGGCGATCTTCTCGCTCACGGGATCGCTACGCACACCCATGAATTCGCCGAACGTATCCGTGGACATGTCGTAGGGGCGGATCGGATTGCCCTGGAGGTCGCGGGTGTAGGTGTTG
>DAORUA010000447.1:0-3053 GCA_035432945.1 Vicinamibacteria bacterium
GAAAGATCCTCTCCCTCCACCAGCTCCATGGCCAGGAAATGGATGTTCGATGCATCGTCGATCCGCGCGCTCTCGAATCCGTACAGATGCGCGATGTTCGGGTGATTGAGGGACGCGAGCACTCTCGCCTCCCGCTCGAAGCGGGCGAGCCGTTCGGGGTCCTGCGCGAGAGCAGCGGGCAGGACCTTGATCGCGACATCGCGCCCGAGCTTGGTGTCCTTCGCGCGATAGACCTCGCCCATGCCACCCGAGCCGATGGCGGTGGTGATCTCGAAGGAGCCAAGGCGGACGCCGGACGTCAGAGTCATGGGGTGGCGCAGTCTAGCGGTTGTCCCGGTGGCCCGTAGGGGCGAGCCGGTTACCGCGCCAGCCGCGTATCCCAGTTGGTCAGGATCTTCAGGGTCTGGCCCGCGGCGAAAGGCGTCTCCGCGATCACGAAGCGCTGTCCATCCGAGCTTGGGCTGAAGGCGCCGTAGACGATGAGCGGGAGCTTGAAGAGGACCTGCGGCGCTCCCAGGGTCAGGGAGTCGCCGGTGGGCGTGAGGCTCAGGGATTTCAACCACCCATCCGCGCCGGCGTAGAACACCTCGCGCCCATCCGGTCGCAGCCGCACGATGCTCAGGGCGTCTTCGGGGAGCGTGTACGCTCCGCCGAGGGCCAGCGAGCCGCCTTGAGACATCACGCGCCGGATCACCGCGCTCCTTCCACTCTGCCCCGAGGTGATCAGAAGCAACTTCCCGTCGGCCGACGCCCCCAAGATGGTTTCGATGGCCGTGGTTGCGCTCAGCGTTATGGGATTATCCGGCCCGAAAAGCGGCATGACCATGGCATCGGGGCCGGTGTCTTTCCCTCGACCGGTATAGAACAGGTATCGATGATCCAGGGTCTCGAAGACCTCGCTCTGGTTGTTCGGGGCGGGCACGACCCCGGGCCGCGCGCCTTCGTCGAGTGGAACCCTGAAGACCTGCAGTCGGCCGTCGTCGTTCGACACGTGGAGCAGGGATCGCCCGTCCGGCGACCAGGTCGGTTGTTCGCTGTAGTTCGGCGAGGTGGAGACCTGGCGGGTGGCTCCGCTCCGGAGGTCGTGCACGAAGACCGCGCCCACACCCTTCTCGTCCTTGAGGAAGGCGAGGCGCCGCCCGTCCGGTGAGAGAGCCGGTTGGTCGAGCTTTCCCGGAGGGACGTCGAGCGCGCGGAGGCGTCGTCCCGCGCGGTCGTAAAGCGAAAGCACTGCGTTCGCCGCGTTGGCGGGAGCCCAGGCCACGACACCGGTGCGAGACACGCTGGCGAAGGTCAGGCGCTGGGAGCTCTCGACGCGGACGCCGGAAGCGATTCTTCTGGCCTCGCCGCTGAGCTTTCCCGTGCCCGTGTCGAACGGTTGAGCGAGCAGCTCGTCCTCGCGAACCCACATCAGGAAGGTGGCGCCCGTCCCGGGCTCCGTGGCGAGCATTCCGCTCGAAAGAGACGCGAGGACCCGTTGCGGCGGCGCGGAACCATCGACGTGCCCGAGGTAGATGCCGCTGTTCTCGGGCTGAGTGCTTCTTGCGAAGAACAGAAAACTGGAGCCGCCGGGCAAAGCCGACGGCCAGTAGTGGGCATCCTCGGCCCGGATCGAGTCGAGCTTCGTGATGGCTTTCGCCTCGCCGCCCGTTGACGAGACGCGATGAACCGTGCCGCCCCCGACCGGGGTGAAGAGAATGAATCCGTCATCCGCCCAGGAGCCGCCGCGTCCGATGGGAGCGTCTGCCACCACCTCAGGGAGGCCTCCGGCGACGTCCACGGTCTTCAACTTGCCGTTGGCGAAGAAGCCGAGGTGCTTTCCGTCCGGCGACCAGAACGGGTAGGAGGCGTTCTCCGTGCCGGACAGTGGCCGGGCGTCATCGTCGGCCAGGGAGCGGACCCACAGAGTGGGGCCTTTGGCGGAGGTGGCCACGAAGGCCACCTTCGTGCCGTCGGATGAGACGATCACGTTTCCGGAATTGGATCCCACCTGGAACTCCGTTCCCACCGGCGCGGCGATGGCGAGTTCGAATCCGTTGTCGTCGGATAGCCGTGGCTGGCCGGCCCGCGGATAGACGGCGAGCGCAACCGCGGCGATCGCGCAGATCGCGGTCGCGGCCATCCAGGGCCAGGGACGCCGGGATCGCTCCTTCGCCACGGAAGCGTCCGCGAGAGCCGATACCCCCGAGGACGCCCCGGCGCTTTCCAGAACGAACCGGGCGTCCCCGATATCGCGAAGGCGTCTCCTCGGGTCCTTGTCGAGACAGCGGATGAGCAGTTCGCGGATCGCGGCCGGTGTGGAGGGGGGAAGCGCCGTCCAGTCCGGATCGCGGGTCACCACGGCCGCGATGATGTCGGTGGTGGTGTCTCCGGTGAAGGCCTGCCTGCCCGAGAGCATTTCGTAGAGCACCGCGCCGAACGCCCACACGTCCGCGCGCTTGTCGACCCCCTTGCCTCGCGCCTGCTCGGGCGACATGTAGCGGGCGGTGCCGACGATCATTCCGGCCGAGGTGACGTGGTGGGTCAGGGTCGGGGAGTGGCTCACATTCGGGTTCGCGGAAGCGCCGGCCGGTTCCATGGCCTTGGCGAGGCCGAAGTCGAGGACCTTGACCCGGCCATCGGTTCGCACCTTGATGTTGGCGGGCTTCAGATCGCGATGAACGATGCCCTGCTCGTGCGCGGCCTCGAGCGCCTCCGCAATCTGTCGGGCGATGGGCAGCGCCTCCGCGAGCGGTATCGGTCCGCGCGCGATAGGCGCGGAGAGATCCTCGCCCTCGACCAGTTCCATGACCAGCGCGCGCGAGCCGGCCCCCGGCCCCGCGGGGTTTGGAACCTCTTCGACCCCGTGGATGGTGGCGATGTTCGGGTGGTTCAGGGAGGCGAGAGTCTGCGCCTCGCGGCTGAAGCGGGCGCGCCGGTCGGGGTCGTCCGCGAACGCCTCCGGCAGGACCTTGATCGCCACCTCGCGTCCGAGCTGCGTGTCCCGCGCCCGCAGGACCTCGCCCATGCCCCCGGCGCCCACGGCGCCCAAGATTTCATACGGCCCGAGCCGC
>DAORUA010000448.1:0-3050 GCA_035432945.1 Vicinamibacteria bacterium
TCTCGCCGTCCGCGATCTCGCGTCGCTTGAAGCCGAGCTCCGCGCTCACCGACCGAACCAGAGCTTCGACTTCGGGGTCGGGCAAGGGCGTGCGCCCCCCCTTCTCGTATCGATACCAGCCGGCCCCCGTCTTCTGGCCGAACCGGCCCATCTCGCAGAGGCGATCCGCGATCGGCGAATAGCGGAGGTCCTTCGGTCTCGTCGCGGCCTGGCGCTTCCGCACCCGCCAACCGATGTCGAGGCCGGCGAGATCGCCGACCTGGAACGGACCCATGGCCATGCCGAACTCGCGCAGGGCCTTGTCCACCTGGGCGGGCAGGGCTCCTTCCTCGAGAAGGAAGTCCGCCTGGCGACGGTACGCGTACAACATCCGGTTGCCCACGAAGCCGTCGCACACTCCCACCACCACCCCGATCTTCCCGATGCGCTTCACCACGTCGAGGGCCGATGACAGGATGGTCGCCGACACCGTGGCCGGGCGCACCACCTCCACGAGCTTCATGACGTTGGCGGGCGAGAAGAAGTGCAGGCCGAGGACGCGCGACGGGTCATTCGTCTCCTCCGCAATCGCGTCGACATCGAGGCTCGACGTATTGGTGGCGAGGATCGCCTTGTCCGAGCACACCTCGTCGAGTTTCGCGAAGACCTTGTGCTTGATCTCCATCTCCTCGAAGACCGCCTCGATCACGAGATCCGCCTCGGCCAATTCGCGATAGTCGGTGGCGCCACGGATGCTCGCGAGCCTCTCGTCGCACTGCTCCCCGGTGAGCCGGCCTCGGGCGAACGCCTCCTCGTAGGTCGCGCGCACCCGGGCAAGCCCAAGATCCACGGCTTCCGGCGTTTCATCGATCACCACCGCGGGTATGCCCGCGTTCCCGAAAGCCATGGCGATGCCGCCGCCCATGGTGCCGAAGCCGACCACACCCACGCTGCGGATGGCCCGCACGGTCGTGCCCTTCTTGAGCTCTCCCGCCTTCTGGGCCTCGCGCTCGGCGAGGAAGACGTGGCGCAGGGCGCGCGACTCGTCGCGGTTCAGGAGGTCCAGGAAGACTCCGCGTTCGAGACGGAGGGCCTCGTCGAAGGGAAGTCCGATGGCCTTCTTTACACAATCGAACGCCGCCTGAGGAGCCTTGCGGCCTCGGGCGGTCTTCTTCACGCCGGCTTCGACCCGGGCGAGAACCTCCGGCGCGGGAGCGGC
The DNA here is from genome assembly GCA_035432945.1 of Vicinamibacteria bacterium. GTDB lineage: Bacteria > Acidobacteriota > Vicinamibacteria > Fen-336 > JAGNNV01 > JAGNNV01. Next base: position 1,199 of record DAORUA010000448.1, read on the forward strand.
CACCGCGAGGTCCCGCGTGCGCCGCGGGCTGCGACGGCTCACCCGTTCCGCGAAGGCGACCGCGGCCTCACGAGCGGTGTTGCGCGCCACCGCTTCATCGACGAGGCCGAGGGCGGCCGCCTCGGGCGCACCCACGCGACGCCCGCTCAGGATCAGGTCGAGTGCCGCCTCCACCCCCACCAGGCGCGGCAGCCGCGCCGTCCCGCCCGCGCCGGGCAGGATCCCGAGCGCTACCTCGGGGAGGGTCAGTTCCGCGCCGTCCTCGGCAATGCGGTAGTGGCAACCGAGGGCCAGCTCCAGGGCCCCGCCCGCGACGGTTCCGTGGAGCGCCGCGACCACGGGCTTGGGCGACTTCTCGAGGCGGTCGATCAGGTCCGGCAGCAACGGGCCCTTCGCCGCGGCCTCCCCGAACTCGCGAAGGTCGGCGCCCGCGCTGAAGTGCTTCCCCGCGCCCGCAATCACCACCGCGTTCACCGCGTCATCGGCGAGGGCCGCATCGAGGTGGTCGAGAAGGGCTCGCTTGACCGCGGCGCCGAGCGCGTTCACCGGCGGGTGGTTGATCGTGAGCACGGCCACGCCGCCTCGCATTTCGAGATTCACGGTCATCGAGTCAGTCGTCTCCTCGGGGGATGGAGGCGCTAGTTTCTCAGATGGTCAGGGCTTCGGCTCGGATTCCTTCAAAAGACGCGCGAGCTCACCGCCCCAGATCGCGGGAAACGAGTGGGTCGAATGGCCGCGAGTCTGGTCGGAGATGGGGATGATGACGGCGCGGCCCTTCTTCACCCGCTTGATCTGCTCTTCGAGTATCCCAAGCTCGGGCGGGTTGACCTGGTCGTCCGCGGAGTTGATGGCGAGAAGGGGGCAGACGATCTTCTCGAGGTCGGGCTCGGGGTTGTAGTCGCGCGAGGCCTCGAACTGGTACAGCATGTCGTTGGCATCGTTGGCGGCCGTCCGCTGGGCCACGGTACGGTCGAAAAACTGATCGGCGGCCTCGCGCGTGGGCGCGAGCTTCTGCCACTGCAGGGGCACGCTGGTCATGAAGATGAGGGTGTAGACCGCCGCGTTGAGACCCCGCGGCTGGGCCGTGTACTCGCCGTTCTTCCAGTCGGGGTCGTTGCGGATGGCGTCGCTCACCATCCGGCGGAAGAAACGGTTGCGGCCGGCGATCTGGACGGGCAGGCTCGCGAGCGGCATGGCCGCGTCCATGAAGTCCGGGTACCGCGTGGCCCACATCCACGTGTGCATGCCGCCCATCGAGGTGCCCATGACCAGACGCAGGTGATCGACCTTGAGGCCCTCGGTGACCAGCCGATACTGCGCGGTCACGAGGTCGCCGTAGCCGTAGCGCGGGAACTTCGCGTGGAGGCCGTCGCTCGGCTTGGTGGACTTGCCGTGGCCGATGCCGTCGGGAAGGATGATGTAATGGGTGGCGGCGTCGAGGAGCTGCCCGGGGCCGAAGAGCACGCCGCCGAAGTTGTCGCTCAGGAAAGAGGCCCCGGTGCCGCCGGTGCCGTGCATGATCAGAACCGCGTTCGTAACCTGGCCGCGCGCGTTTCGGACCGGCCGGCCCAGGGTCCGGTAATGGAGGTTCAAGGTGGCAAGCGTCTCGCCCGAGTCGAACCTGAAGTCGCGGATCTGAAAGTCGCCCTCGGTGACCGCGGGCTTCGGCGCGGGGCCCGCCGGCTGCGCGAGGACGGCGTTCGCCGCGAAGGCGGTGAGAAGAGTCGTCCGAAGCAAGGCGCGAGCGAGGTTCGTCATGGGCGGAACTTACGCGAGCCGGCGCGAGGCGGACAAGTTGGGTTGGTAGTGGTTGGAGGGGGTTGCTTCGTCGCACTGCGAAACGGACTGGCTC
>DAORUA010000449.1:0-3023 GCA_035432945.1 Vicinamibacteria bacterium
CCGCCATACATCCTCGACGTCCTGAGCAAGTCCGAGGACCCCGAGGTCCGGAAACAGGCAGTCGATGCCATCGAGGCTTCGGCCACCGCGCGGGCGGTACGCGCGACGCTGAGCACGATGCCGCAGATGGCGGCGATTCCCTCGCCGGCTGCGGGGAAACATCGGCTGGTCTACGACCTGAAGGGGCGGAACTTCTCCGCCCTTCCGGGGAAGCTCGTCCGCAGCGAGGGCGAGGGACCCACGAAGGACCCGGCGGTGAACGAGGCGTACGACCATTCCGGAGTCACCTACGACTTCTACCGCGACGTGTTCGACCGGAACTCGCTCGACGACAAGGGCATGTCCCTCATCTCCAGCGTCCACCTGCTCCGCAAGCTCAACAATGCCTTCTGGAACGGCGAGCAGATGGTCTACGGCGATGGCGACGGGCGGGAGTTCATCCGCTTCACCAACTCCCTCGATGTCGTCGGCCACGAGCTGAGCCACGGTGTGGTCACCCACACCTGCAACCTCGCCTACGAGGGCGAGTCGGGGGCCTTGAACGAGCACTTCGCCGATGCGTTCGGCGTCATGGTGAAGCAGTGGAAGCTCGGGCAGACCGCAGCCCGGGCCGACTGGCTGATCGGCGCGGGCATCATGGGCCCGAAGACGAAGGCGAAGAGCCTCCGCACGTTCAAGGCCGGGAAGGCCTATGAGAACGATCCGATTCTCGGGACCGATCCCCAGCCCAAGCACTTGAAGGACCGGTACAAGGGGTCGGATGACAACGGCGGCGTCCACATCAATTCCGGGATCCCCAACCACGCCTTCTACCTGACCGCGAGGAAGATCGGAGGGCGTCCCTGGCTCAAGGCCGGGCGCATCTGGTACCGCACCCTGCTGAACCTCACCGCGAGGAGCCGGTTCGAGGCCATGGTCGAAACCTCCGCGACCGCGGCGGCCGCCGAGTTCGGCCGCGGTTCGAAGGAGCACAAGGCGGTGACCGCGGCGTGGAAAGAGGTCGGGTTCTAGGGAGCCGGCGCCTGTGCTGAACGGGTTCTGACTACGAGCACGCGAACCAGGGTCTGACGATCATTCCTGAGCGGACGTAGGAGTCGGGACAGCCGGACACGAGCGAGGCCCGCGCCGATGACGCCACGGCCAGGTAGCGCTTGAGGCCGGAGAGCGCATCCTCACGGACGGTCGTGGAAGACTTGATCTCCATCGCCAGAAGCCTCTTGCCAAGGTCCACCAGCAGGTCCACTTCGAGGCCGGTTCGATCCCGGAAGAAGAAGAGAGGGGGCGTCTCTCCCTGATTCACGAACACCTTCATGATCTCCATGACCACCAGGGTCTCGAACAGATGCCCGCGCAGGGGATGGTTGCGAAGGTCCTCGGGGCTTCGTATCCCGAGGAGGAAACAGGCCAGACCGGTGTCGGTCAGATAGATCCTCGGAGCTTTGACGATCCTCTTGCGATGGTTGGCGTGATGCGGCGGCAGAAGGACCACCAGCCCGCTCGTTTCCAGGACCGAGACCCAGCGCTGGACCGTCGCGTGCGAAACCCCGGCGTCGGCGCCGAGCGCCGATGCGTTGAGGAGCTGGCCGGTTCGCCCGGCGACCAGGGCCAGGAAGCGTCCAAAGGCCCCGGCGTCGCCCACGCCGAGAATCTCCCTCACGTCGCGCTCCACATAGGTCCGAACGTAGCCGTTGAGCCAGGCGCGGACCGGGATGTTCTCCGCGTGGAGTCTCGGAAATGATCCCCGGAAGAGCCACTCATCGATCTCCCCCGGAGCCTGCATCTTCGGGGCCTCGCGGAAGAGGCCGGCGGGCGTGAGCGCCCTGCGTCCACCCACCTCTCCCATGGAAAGGCCCATGAGCCGGAGGACCGCGGCGCGGCCCGCCAGGGTCTGTGAGATTCGCTCGGAAAGCTGGAATTGCTGGGAGCCGGTGAGGATGTAGCGGGTTGACCCGGGCGCATCGACGATTCCCTGCAAGTACGAGAAGAGATCCGGTGTGCGCTGCACCTCGTCGAGGATGACGCCGGGCCGGCCGGCGAAGCGGGCCAGGAATCCGCGCGGGTCCTGGGTGGCGAACTCGCGCTCGTCGATATCCTCGAGCGAGACGTACGCGAAACGGGGAAACGCGCGGCGGGCGAGCGTCGTCTTCCCCGCCTGGCGCGGGCCGGTCAGGGATATCACCCGGAAGCTCCGCGAAAGGGCCCGCAGGCGGGTCTCGAGAGCGCGCTTGAATTCCTTCGGGGGCGTCACCGGCGGCAGGTTAGGCCGGCGAAAGGGTCGTGTCAAATTGAATATTGAATATTCATTTTGGCATTTCCTCGGGGTGCGGGGGGCGGAGGTAGGGTTGCCGTGCCATGGCGCTTGCCCGATGACGCTCAGAATTCGCTACGTGCAATCCGGAGGCTTCGCGGGCCTGATCCGTGGGTGCACGCTCGATGCAGCGGCCCTGGGCCCGACCGCGGCGGCGGTTCTGAAGCGCCTGGTCAAGGCGGCGCCGCTCGCGAAGCTGAAGACGGCCAGGACTCAGGGCGCCGCGGACCTGCTCCTGCACGACTTCGCCATCGAGACCGACGCGGGCACGTTCCACCTCACCTTCGACGATCTCACCTTGCCGAAAGCGCTGAAGCCGCTGGTGGCGTTCCTGGCGCGGCGCAGCAATCCCGTCCCGCCGCGGTAGCCCTGGGGTCGCGAACGACCTCTCTTGACGCTCAGGCCGCATAACGTGCGGCGATTAAGCGACCTATTCACCGCACACGTGGCCGCGGGCTAGTAGTGGCTCGACGGGGTTGCTTCGTCGCCGCACGAAACGGACTGGCTCCTCGCAATGACGACCCAGCAGCTTCTCGCTGCACGGGCAGGGTAGTGTGGTCCTAGCTTCTCGGGCGGGCGGTGTAGTACTGGGTCCCGCCGGAGAGCGTCCGCAGCTGCTTCAGCAGGTCGTCCACGTCTTCGGGGCGTTTCGAGAAGTCTACGTCCTCGGTGTTCACCACGAGCAGCGGGGTGGCGTCGTAGTGGAAGTAGTAAT
>DAORUA010000450.1:0-3022 GCA_035432945.1 Vicinamibacteria bacterium
TTGCCGTCCACCTCCGGCTTGCCGCTCGCGTCGAGCTTCGGAATGGGCATGCCGTGATCCCACAGCATCATGTCGTGCTGGACCATGCCCAGCCACTTCGGCTCCGGATACCGTCCGGAGCCCGGGGGGTTCTCGATGCCCTGGAGGTCCTTGCGCTGCGCGACGTAGGCCACCGCGCCGTTCAGGCCCGATTCCTCGTTGTTCCAGAGGATGAACCGGATCGACCGCTCGGTCTCGACCCCGGGCTGATGGAAGAGGCGCGCCAGTTCCATCACCAGCGCCGTGCCCGAGCCGTCGTCGTTCGCGGCCTCGCCCCAGCCGATGCCGTCCATGTGGCCGCCCACGATGTACATCTCGTTCGGGAACTTCGTTCCGATCTTGGTGCAGTAGACCTGCTCCCGGGGGCTGGTGCCCGGGGTCGTGGGCTCCATGTTCAAGGCGCGGAGCGCCTCGTCCTTCTGGAGCATCGGATCGTTGTTGACGCCGGTGCGCGCGCGATTGCCGAAGAGGGTGCTGCCGCCCTGTCCCGGAGGTCCGCCGAGGCCTCCACTACGCGGGCCGACCGGCCGTCCCGGCGGAGGCGCGGCCGGACTGGCGCCGGGAACCGGAGTGGGACGCGGCGTCGGCTGGGTGAAGTCGTACTTGACCCGCTCGGTGTTCGAGCAGCCGTAGCTCTTGAGCTGGGCCTCGATCCAGTCCACCGCCTTGCGGTTGCGCTCGGTGCCCTGACGTCGGTCGCCGAACCGAGTGAGGCCCTTGATCGTGGCCTTGTACTTCTCGAGGTCGAGCTGCTTCACCAGGGTTGCGACCGGATCGTCGACCGCGGGCGCCTGGGCGGGCGCCTGAGCCCTCGCGACCTGGACGCCGAGGATGGAGAAGACGAGGGCGGTGGAGGCCAGGCTGACCCTGAGACTTGAGGACATGTGCATGAGGACTCCTTCTGAAATCACGCCCGACCGCCAGAGCGCAGTGTATCGCCTCCGCGTTCCCATAAGATCCGCCCACCATGCAGATCAAGCAAGGCCTGTCCCTCCTGGCCACGTCGTTTCTCGCCCTCGCTCCCATCAACCCCGCCCTGGCCCAATCCGTGGTGATCGTGGGCGCTTCGGTCGCGGACGGAACCGGCGGGCCCCCGAGGGTCGCGAACGTGCGGGTGGCCGCGGGGTACATCGCCGAGATCGGTGATTTCACGCCGCGGGAGGACGACGCGGTCGTCGAGGGCAAGGGCCGGGTCCTTGCCCCGGGCTTCATCGATGTCCACAACCATTCGACCACCGGCCTGGTCCGGGAACCTCTCGCGGCCTCCCAGATCTCCCAGGGCATCACCACCCTCCTCGTGGGCCAGGACGGGAGTTCGCCCCTGCCCATCCTCGAGTATCTCGATGCGCGCCGCGCCTCCACGTCCGCGGTCAACGTCGCGACCTGCGTCGGCCACGCGAGCGTCCGCCGGGAGGTGATGGGCGCCGACTACAAGCGCGCGGCCGGCAAGGACGAGATCCAGAAGATGGCGGAAGTGGTCGATCAGGGATTCAAGGACGGCGCCTTGTGCCTGTCGAGCGGCCTCGAGTACGAAGTGGGCGGCTACGCGACGGTGGAGGAGGTGATCGCCCTCGCGAAGGTGGCCGCGCGCCACCGCGGCTTCTACATCTCCCATATCCGCGACGAGGCCGACCTCGCCCTCGAGGCCATGACCGAGCTCGTGGCCATCGGAGAACGCGCCGGGGTCGCGGTGCAGAACACCCACGTCAAGCTCGGGACGGTGAACGTCTGGGGCAAGGCGAAGGACGCGCTCAGGATCTTCGACTCCGCGCGGGGACGAGGACTGGACATCACCGCCGACTGCTATCCCTGGGAGGCCTGGAGCTCGACCATCCTGGTCCTGATCCCGAACAAGAAGTACGACGACCCGGTGAGCGTGGCCCGGGGCCTCGCCGACGTGGGGGGCGCGGCGAACGTACTCATCACCTCCTACGAGAAGGAACGCTCGTACGAATTCAAGACCATGGCCGAGATCGCGGCCTCCCGCGGGGTAACCCCGGTGGACCTCTTCATCGAGATCGCGAAGAACGGGGGCGCGTCCGTGGTGGCCACCTCGATGAAGGACGAGGACATCCGCGCCTTCTACGCGTGGCCCTGGACCATGGTGTCGAGCGACGGCGGGATCGAGTACCGCCACCCGCGTGGAGCGGGGACGTTCCCGCGCGTCCTCGGGCGGTTCGTGCGGGAACGAGGGTGGCTCACTCTCGCGGAGGCCATCCGCAAGATGACCTCCCTCCCGGCCTCGCGGCTCGGGCTGAGGGACCGCGGGACGATCGCGGTGGGCAAGGTCGCGGATCTCGTCCTCTTCGATCCCGCGACCGTGATCGACAACGCGACGTTCCAGGAGCCGTTCAAGCTCTCCACCGGGATCGACAAAGTCTGGGTTTCCGGCACGCTGGCCTGGGACAGCGGCAAGTCGACGGGAGCGCGTCCGGGCCGCGTTCTCACCGGCACGTCGCGCTGAGCCAGGATCGTCCCGGCGCGGGTGATATCCCTATAATTCGTGCATGAGCAAACGAATCACCCACTCGCTCCGTTTCGGATCCCTGACCCTGGCCGCCCTCGCGCTGTCGACCTCGGTCGTGGCCCAGACCGCCCCCCCGGCCAAGGCGGATGCCGCGAAGCCCGCGGCCTCGGCCCCGACGGGGACGGTCAACGAGAAGGACCCCGACGTGGCTCTCGCGAAGAAGGCCGCGCTCGACTGGCTGGCGCTGTCGGACGCGGGGAAATTCGAGGAGACCTGGGTGGAGGCCGCGAGCATCTTCCAGAAGAAGCAGACCAAGGCCGCGTGGGCCAAGGGCCTGGGCGGCGCGCGCCCTACCATGGGCAAGATCGTGACCCGGACCTATCTCAACCACGAAATCCGGACCATCCTCCCCGAACTTCCTCCCGGCAAGTACATCACCGTCCGCTTCAATTCCGTGTTCGAGAAGCACAAGGACGGGGCGGAGTCGGTGACCCTGGTCAAGGACGGGACCCGCGG
>DAORUA010000451.1:0-3000 GCA_035432945.1 Vicinamibacteria bacterium
GACCATCGCCGAGGCGGACGCCGCGCTGTATCAGGCCAAGCAGGAGGGGCGTGATCGCGTGGTCGCGCGCTGAGCCCGGCGGCGGGGAACGCTTGCCCCGGGGAACGCCGGCTCCTCGCTTGAACCGCTGTCCCCGGGGCGGCGTCGCGGCACCTCTATTCCACGCGAGTCGCCTTTCTGGTCGTCGGATTGGCCGCGGGACCGGCCTGGTTCGCCTTGTTCACCAGGGTCAACGTGTTGCCCTCGATCTTGAAGGATGAGGTGCTGAAGTTCCCGGCCTTCATGGCCGACGGGTTCTTGGCCGCGAGGGCGTGGAATGTCACCTCGGAGCCCTTTACCTCGTAGGTCCCGGACTGAGCCGTGAACGGGCCCCAGCTGGCCTGCAGTTGCGCGACGGTGGCGGTGTTCGTGTCCTGGGGAAGGTCCGGACGGGGTTGATCCGAATTGACGGTCACGATGCTGTAGTGCTTGCCCGTGAAGATGTAGAAGCCCGGCTGCGCGGCCCGCTTCGACGCGTTGGGGCCCGTCGTCGTCACTTCGGTCACCTTCCAGACCCCCTGAAGGGGATTCGTCTGGGCAAAGCCGCTTCCGACCAGCATGAGCGACAGACCGACGGCCACGACAGACACGGGCTTGATTCGTTTCAACATTGAGTGGTTCCTCGAAAGACGCGAGGTCGGGAAGATGCCGACCACATTCGGTTCGAAAACCCGTCACTTCGATGAAGGCGCTCGCCGTCCCAAGCAACCCGGAAACCGAAACCGGGTCAAGGTACCGCGGAACTGGAGGCCCTGCAAGTGAAACGCCGCCTGCGGGCCCCGAGGTTAGGATCCGCACCTTATGACACCGCTGCTCCTCCCTCTCCTCGCTCTCGGCCTCATGCAACCCCAGGCCGGAGGCCTCACCGCCGAGGAACGCGCCCTCACTGCCTTCGTGGACGCCGACAACGACCGCGCCCTCGCGCTCCTCGAGAAGGCCGTGAACATCAACAGCGGCACCATGAACTTCGCCGGGGTCCGCGCCGTGGGGGCTTTGCTCCGCCCCGAGTTCGATGCCCTCGGCTTCAAGACCGAATGGGTGGACGGCGCTTCGTTCGAGCGCGCGGGGCACCTCGTGGCCGACCACCCCGGGCCGGGACCGCGCATCCTGCTCATCGGCCACCTCGACACCGTGTTCGAGCCGGACAGCCCCTTCCAGAAGTTCGAACGGCTCGACGCGAATTCGGCGAAGGGCCCGGGCATCACCGACATGAAGGGCGGCAACGTGGTGATGATCCAGGCCCTCAAGGCCCTGAACTCGACCGGAGCGCTCAAGTCCATGAACATCGTGGTGGTGCTCACCGGCGACGAAGAGGCCGGGGGGCGGCCGCTCGCCGCGTCGCGGGCCGCGCTCGTGAAGGCCGCGCGGGGCGCCCTGGTCGCCATCGGCTTCGAGGACGGCGCGAGCAACCCGAAGACCGCGGTCATCGGAAGGCGAGGCACCACGGGCTGGGAACTGCGGGTCAAGGGCAGGCCCGCGCACTCGTCGCAGATCTTCAATGCCGAGAACGGATACGGCGCGATCTTCGAGACCGCGCGCATCCTCAACTCATTCCGGGAGAAGCTCGCCGGACAGCCGCATCTCACCTTCAATCCCGGCGTCATCGTCGGCGGCACGTCGGTCGAGTACGACCCGGCCGCGTCGCGCGGCACGGGCTTCGGCAAGAGCAACGTCATCGCCGAACACACGGTGGCGACCGGCGACGTGCGCGCCCTGTCCCCCGAACAGTTCGAGGCCGCGAAGAAGACCATGCAGGACATCGTGGCGGCGTCACTCCCGCAGACGAGCGCCTCCCTGACCTTCGACGACGGCTACCCGCCCCTCGCTCCCACGCCCGGCAACGAGCGTCTGCTCGCGCTCTACAGCCAGGCCAGCCTGGACGTGGGCACGGGGCAGGTGGTGGCGGTCGATCCGGACAAGGCGGGGGCGGCCGACGTGTCCTTCGTGGCCGGGCACGCGGGCATGATCCTCGACGGCGTGGGCCTGATGGGATCGGGGGGTCACACCGTGGACGAGACCGCGGATCTGCGCACCCTCCCGTCGATGGCCAAGCGGATGGCGGTGCTGCTGGCCCGTCTGCGGCGCGTGGGCCCTTGAATCTGGTCCTTCTCGAAGCCGGCGAGCTGAACGCCCTCGGGCGCGTGCTCCTGTCCGGGCCGCGGGCCGCGCACATCGTCAATGTCCTGGGCGCGACGCCCGGACAGACCGTGCGTATCGGGTTGGTGGAGGGGCCGCGGGGAGTGGGAACGGCAGGGTCGATCGAGGGAAATACCGTGGCCCTCGACTGCGTGCTCGAGGCCGAGACGCCGCCGCGGCCGCGCGTCGATCTGCTGCTCGCGGTGCCGCGGCCGAAGGTGATGCGGCGACTGTGGTCGCACCTCGCCGCCCTCGGCGTCTCCCGCATCATCCTGACCAACGCGGAGCGCGTGGAGCGCCCGTACTTCGACACCCACGTGCTCACGCCCGAGTGTTACCGCCCGCTGCTGATCGAAGGGCTCCAACAGGCGCGGGACACCCGGCTGCCCACGGTCTCCATCCATCGCCGGTTCAAGGTGCTGGTGGAGGACGAACTCGATGCGCTCAGCGACGCGGGGCTGCGGATCGTCGCGGATCCCGCGGCGACGGCGCCCGTGCGCGAGACGGTTTCCCGCGCCCTCGATCAGGATCGAGACGCGCGCGTGCTGCTCGCCGTCGGTCCCGAGGGCGGCTGGAACGCGTTCGAGCTCGGTCTGCTCGACGCGCGCGGCTTCCGCCGCATCGGCATGGGACCGCGGACGCTGCGCACTGACACCGCGTGCCTCGCGCTCCTGGCCCTCGTGCACGACGCTCTCGCGTGAGTTGGTAGTGGTGGGAGGGGGTTGCTTCGTGCCCCAAGGGCAGGCTTCGCGCTCGCGGTACCAACGGAATGGCTCCTCGCAATGACGTAGTGTGGCGCAGACGGAAAGCGCGAGCTTGGTAGCT
>DAORUA010000452.1:0-2990 GCA_035432945.1 Vicinamibacteria bacterium
CGGGCGCCATCACGAACTGGTTGACGAATCCCTCCTGATGAAACTGTCGGAGCACCAGGACGCGGCGCGCGCGGTCGTAGCTGAAGAACGACTGGTGGTGGTGGACCTCTCCCTTCTCGTTCTTCGGCTGGGGCGGATAGGTCGAGACGTTTTCCTCATGCAGGAATTTGTCACTCAGCACGAATCGGTACGTTCGCTTGACCGTGCCCTTGCCCGGCTCGCCCTCCGACTCGCCCTCCCATTCTCCGACCATGAAACGGATCGCGGCCCAGGGATCGGGGGTCGCGGCGGGCGAAGGCTTCGGTGTCGCCGGAGCCGACGGGCTCTGCAGGCCGAGGCCCGCGACCAGGAGGAGAAGGCCGGTCAGGGCGGTCATGGGAGCGGCCTCAGGGCGATCTGGCCCTTTCGGGCCGAGTCGATGGCTTCGCCCAGGATTCGCGCGGCCTCCTGAGGAGCGTGGAAGCCGTTGGAGTTCTCGGACTCCACGAAATCCACATAGAACTGCGCGCGCCTCTGGTGCTCCCAGGCCGCCTTGAGCTGGCCGTCGGACGCGCCCTTCCCCCTGACCTTCTCGATGTCGTCGATCAGGGCCACCAGCGCGTCCATGGCTACGTTGCGCAGCGCCACGGTCTTCGCCTGGATGTTCTCGGCCCGCGCGAGTATCTCCTCTTCGGAGAACCGGTGGCAGGTCTGGCAGGAGTTGTTGATGTTCAGAAGCGGCGACCGGACGTGGTGATCGGAGATCTTCATCGCTCCCACCCGGGTGTAGGGCATGTGACAGTCGGCGCAGGCGACTCCGGACCGCGCGTGAACGCCCTGGTTCCACATCTCGAACTCGGGATGCTGGGCCTTGAGGGCGGGCGCGCCGGTCTTCGCGTGCGTCCAGTCCTTGAAGCCCGTCTCCTCGTAGTAGGCGTAGATGTTCTCGACCTTCAGGCCCTTGTGCCAGGGGTAGGTGAGACGCTTCTCCGGGCCCTTGAAGTAGTACTCCACGTGACACTGGCCGCAGACGAACGACCGCATCTCCTGACGCGTGGCCATGGTGTTGACGTCATAGTCCGCGACACCCTCGCTGGCCTTCAGCGCCCGGATGCCCTCGAGGAACCCCGGGCGGGTGACGCGCAGTTGCATGGTCAGAGGATGGTGACAGTCGATGCAGGCCACGGCATGGTTCGCCAGCTTGCGCGCCTCGGGGTAAGGCATCTGGTTGAGCTTCTCGAAGCCCTTGATCAGATCGCCGCCCCCCGCCTTCTTGTAGGGCAGGTACACCGAGGCGTGGCAATGCAGGCAGGTGCCCGGCTGCTGGAACTGCTGGACGCGCTGGGTGAACGACTGATCGTCGAGCATGTAGGCGTGGCCGCGCTTCTTGCGGAAATCCACGGAGAAGGCGTAACCCGCCCACATGGTCTTGAGGCGCGGGTCCTCCTCGAGGCGCGACTGCGCCACCTGACCGCGCGGGTCCGCCTCGGTGGGAGTCTGCGGCATGGCCTCGCTGCCCCCGAACCGGGTGCGCTGCTGATCGACGGTGCGCAGGTAGGCGTCGTGCTGGAGGGGGAAGTTTTTGCCCCACACCGCGGGATCCTCGATCTCGTCGGTCAGCTCGACCACCCGGAAGAAGGGATTCTTCGCCTCCTGCTTCTTCTCGAAGATATTGACGAGCAGAAGGAGAGCGAAGACGGCGGCGGCCCCGCCGCCTACCGCGGCGGCCAGGGCCAGTCGAGGCAGGGATGGTTTCGAGATCATGGAGTGCTCCTCATCAGATTCAGTGTCCAGGGCCGCCGGCGCTCGATCCGACGCCGCCGAACTCCCGGTGGCCCACCGAAGGGTGGCAGCGAACGCACGATGCCTCGCCTCCCGGGCCCGGGTGCGTGGCGATGGCTTCGACCATGTCGCGATGGCAGTCGCGGCAGGTGGACTCCGTGATGGCGAGGCTGTTGGCCCCGATCCGGATGGGCTCGTGGAAAGTCAGGGTGGTGAAGTAGAACGAATGCCAGAAGCCGTTCCGGGCTTTGGTCATGTACTTCCCGACCAGGTTGTGAGGGGTGTGGCAGTCGTTGCAGGTGGCGACCGCGCGGTGCGAGCCCTTCATCCAACCGTCGTACTGCTCAGTCATCACGTGACAGTTGGCGCAGGCCGCGGGGTCGTTGGTCAGGTACGAGGTGCCCCGCGCGTAGACGAAGGTGAAGGCCCCCAGGCCCGCGGCCGTGCCCAGGAGCACCGACGCGGCGATGACCAGCTTCAGGGCGGATGGGGAGTTCAAACCGTCACCGCCACGTCTGGACGGACCACGCGACGGTTCTGCCCGATGGCGAGGAAACCGATGGCTCGGGCCGAGATCGATCTTCTCGAACGCGTCATTGCCGGGGAGTCTAGACGGGGGCGGGCAGCCGTACTCGAGGTCTCCACAATCGAGATACGCGTGGTCGTACTGGGGGTTTCGATGGTGAACTCGGCCTTGCTCGGCACAACGCCATTCGCGGTGGTGGACGTGGAGACAACCGGCTTCTCACCTCGACTCCATGATCGCGTGGTCGAGGTTGCGGTGGTACGCCTCGAGCACGGGAAGCCCGTCGAGGAATACACGACGCTGGTGAATCCGGGCCGCGATGTCGGCCCGACCCACGTTCACGGAATCTCTGGCTCCCATGTTCGGTCCGCGCCCGTCTTCGAGGAGATCGCCGGCGATGTCGCCCGGTTGATCAATGGCGCTGTGCTGGTCGCACACAATCTCCGTTTCGACCGACAGTTTCTCGACGCCGAGTTCGCGCGGGTGACCGACAAGTGGCCCGTTCATCCAGGCGTGTGCACCCTGGAACTCGCCTACTCGTTCGATCGCGGCGAAGCGAGCCGGAAACTCGAGGACTGCTGTGACCGGCACGGCATTCAACTCGATTCAGCCCATACGGCCCTTTGCGACGCCCGCGCGACGGCCGCGCTGTTCATCGCCTACTGTGAAGCCGCGGCCCGCCGAGGGGTCACCACGCTTCAGG
>DAORUA010000453.1:0-2990 GCA_035432945.1 Vicinamibacteria bacterium
TCGCCTGCTTCATCGACACGCCTTCCATCGAGCCCGAGGTGTCGATCACGAACGTCACCTCGCGCGGGATGCGGACGGTGCGCGCGGCGCCGCCGGCCGGAGGGAACAGGGTCACGAGGGCGTACGTCCCGTCCGGGCCCTTCTCGGTGGTGATGCTGCTTTGCGGCATCACGCCCGGGGCGGGCTTCCAGGAAACCTCGAAGTCGCGGTCGGCGGGAACCATCTCCTCGGAAAGGCGGGCGTGAAAGCTGTGGCCCGAGAGCGGCTCGACCACCATCTTGTGCGTGTCGCTCACCAGCGAGGCGACCTCGAACCCGGCGTTGAGATTCAGCTCGATCGAGACGGGGTTGCGCTTCACGGTCGGGGGAAGGAAAGCCGGCTGGAGCAGATCGTCCCCCTCGTCGTGGCCGCAGGGCTCGACGTCATCGCCCGTGCCGGTTTCGTCGTCGCCTTCGAAGAGCGGATCGGGATCCTGATCGAGCGCCGGTTTCCCTCGGGTGAGAAGCGCCAGCGAGGCCGAGATCCCCGGCAGGTAGCGCGGGGTCATGGTGAGCGGGAACCGCAGGCCTACGCGGCCCTCCTCGAGTTCCAGGGTTTGCTGGTACTCGATCTCCACTTCGAGCTCCTCGAACGGCCCGAGGTTCGCCACCCGGCTGGTGAAGAGGTTCGTCCGCTGCTGTTCGACGAGGGTCGCCCGCTGCCCTGCCGCGGCGGCCTGCTGGAACTCCTGCCGCGCCTGCTCCTTCTCCCGGATCTGACCCTCGATCACGCGCTCGCCCGCGCGCATCCGCAGGTGGTCCACCGCGGAGGACTCGGGAAGGGGGAACACGTAGACGCCCTCGATCCACTGGTCGAGGGGGTTGCGAAAGCGCTGGACCACGGTGGCCCGCGCGATCACGCCGGTCACGTCGAAGCGCACGCGCGTGTCCACGGTGGGCGCCACTTCGAACGCCCCTTCCGCGCCGGAGCGATAGCGGAACTCGCCGGTGGTCGCGGCCGAAGCAGATGCGCCGGCCTGGTCCTGCGTCAGCTCGGCGCCGGTCGCGAGGGCGGCGAGGCCGAAGAAGATGAGGGTGACGGCGAGAACGAACCGGGCGGAGGCCTTGAGGAATTCCCGGGTCTCGCTGCTGCTCGGCCCGGCGTAAGCCAGGCGAACCAGGACCTGCTGCGTGAGGTAATGCCGTCTTCCGTAAGTCATTTCCTTCTCCATCCGGGACCGGCGGGCGTTCCGCGCCATTGCGGAAAGCCCCCGGTCGTCGAAGAGGATTTGAATCAGCGGAAGAGGCGTGGCCCGGCCACGTTGATGGCGAACCTGAGGAACATTGTGGCGAAAAGATGGCAAGCCCGGCTTTGGGCGAAGCCGCCCGTATAGTTCTTTCGTGCCCAGGAGAATCGCCATCGTCGAGGACGACCCCGCCATCCGCCAGAACTATGGCGATGCCCTCGTTTCGCAGGGCTACGAGGTTGTCCTGTTCGCGGACCGGAAGCGCGCGCTCGATTCGTTCCGCACCCGGCTTCCCGACCTGGCCCTGCTCGACATCGGCCTCGGCGCGGACGTGGACGGCGGCTTCGCGCTGTGCCGCGAGCTGCGCTCGCTCTCCCCCACCCTTCCCATCATCTTCCTGACCGCGCGCGATTCCGACTTCGACGTGGTCTCCGGCCTGCGCCTGGGCGCCGACGACTACGTCACCAAGGACGTGAGCCTGCCCCACCTCTTCGCGCGCATCGGCGCCCTGTTTCGCCGGATCGAGGCGGCGGGCGAGGCCACCCACGCCGAGGAGACGCTCGTCCGGGGCGCGCTCACCCTCGACGTGGCGCGGGTGAGCGCAGCCTGGAAGGGACGCAGGGCCGATCTCACCCTCACCGAGTTCTGGCTGGTGCACGCGCTCGCGAAGCACCCGGGCCACGTGAAGGACCGTGAGTCCCTGATGAACGCCGCGAAGATGCTGGTCGACGACTCAACGATCACCTCGCACGTCAAGCGCGTGCGGCGGAAGTTCGAGGCCATGGACGCGAGCTTCGACCGGATCGAGACCGTCTACGGCATGGGCTACCGCTGGAACCCGGAAGAGTCGGGCGGGTAGCCCCATGCGTCTCGGGCTTCGCGCTCAGCTCGGAATCGTCTCGAGCCTGCTCCTCGCCATTCCGTTCCTCGGCCTTCGATCGGCGCGCGAGGTCGAGGCCTTTCTGGTCGAGACCCAGGAGCAGGGTCTGACCTCGACCGCCCGCGCCGTAGCCACCGCCCTGAACGAACGGCCGGGTGTGTTCGTCATGGACGCGACGCCCGGACCCGGCGAGGACGCCAGAGCGGCGCTCATTCGCATCGAGACCCTGACGAAGCCCATCGCGGTGGACGGCCAGGGCGACGACTGGATCGGGCAGCGCGGCGAGATCCGTGAACTGAGCGCGCTGAGCGGGCCGAGCCCGGAACCCGGCCCGGGCCCCGCCGATCCCGCCCTCGCGGCGCCGGTTTCGCCCACGCCCCTGGCCCCGCTGCGACTTCGCTATCGCCTCGGGCGGTACGAGCGGAGCCTCTACGCGCTTCTCGACGTCCGGGACGATGTGGTGATCCGCCACGACTC
The DNA here is from genome assembly GCA_035432945.1 of Vicinamibacteria bacterium. GTDB lineage: Bacteria > Acidobacteriota > Vicinamibacteria > Fen-336 > JAGNNV01 > JAGNNV01. Next base: position 2,583 of record DAORUA010000453.1, read on the forward strand.
GGAGTTCCCGAAGCTCGACGCGAGCGACCATGTCGAGATCGCCTCGGTCTCCGCCGACGATGAGTTTCTGCGCTTCGCGATCCATGAAGCCGGCGATGGCGCAGCGCGCGTGACCCTGGTCGGGCGCGACGGCTCGGAAGCGTCGAACTCCCGGATCGAAGCCGCCCTGGTCGAAACCGACGAGGGCTACCGCATCGAAGCCCGGATACCGCGGACGCTCGTCGGTGCGCGGCTCGGCCTCGCGGTCATCGATGTCGATGACCGGGAGACCCGCTCGGTGGTCGGCCGCCTCTCCACCGGCGGCACGGAGCACCGCGAGGACCTCGCTCGCGTCTTCGTCCCCTCGCCCGAACTCGCGGCCATCGCCCAGGGCCTGGGCCGCGCGCGATCGCGCTTGTGGGTTCTCGA
>DAORUA010000454.1:0-2977 GCA_035432945.1 Vicinamibacteria bacterium
TCGGGCCGCTCCAGAGCCCGCACCCGCGCGCGTGCCGTCGCCGGTCGTGCCCGCGCCCGCCCCGATTCCGCCGCCTCTTTCAGCCCGCCCCGCCCCCGCCCCCGAGCCGGTCCCTGCCTCGGCCCCGATGCCCGGCCTCGTCCAGCGCATGGTGGCGCGGGTAAAGAGCTTCTTCCGCTCGCTGTTCGGCTAGAGCCCGCGAGACGGACGACCGCAAAGGTCGGGGCGGGATATCGTGCAATTCCCTTGATGGAGGCCCGAATGCATACGAACCGCCGGCTCGCTCTCACTCTCGCGCTGGCCCTGGCCACGACCGCTACGGCGCAGACCGGCGCCGCGGCCTCGACCGCCACCGTCTCCTGCGACCTCCTCTTCGCGGGCGGCCGTGTGGTCGACGGAACCGGCGCACCATGGTTTCGCGCCGATGTGTGCGTCACCGGCGACCGGATCACCGCGGTCGGCCTGCTCGAGGGCGTTGCCGTCCGCCGCCGCATCGACGCGAGCCGCCTGGTGATCGCCCCCGGCTTCATCGACATGATGGGCCAGTCCGAGTACCGCCTTCTCGTGGACGGGCGAGCGGCCAGCAAGATCACCCAGGGCATCACCACCGAGATCACTGGCGAAGGCGGTTCGATCGCGCCGCTTAACGCGCGCATGCTCGCCTCCGGCAAGTCCACCTACGACCACTACGGCTACACGCCGAGCTTCACCACCCTGGCCGGCTATTTCGATGAGCTCACGAAGCGCGGCGCCGCGCTCAACGTCGGCACCTTCGTGGGCGCGGGCGGGGTGCGCAGCCTGGTCATCGGCGAGGACGATCGCCCGCCGACCGAGGCGGAACTGGAACAGATGAAGGCCGCGGTGGACCAGGCCATGCGGGAGGGAGCCCTCGGCGTGTCCACCTCGCTGATCTACGTTCCCGATCACTTCGCCTCCACCGAGGAGATCATCGCGCTCGCCCGGGTGGCCGCGAGTCACGGCGGCAGCTACATCACCCACCAGCGCGACGAGGGCGACGACAACGGCGGCGGTCTCGACGCGAGCATGGAGGAGATCTTCCGGATCGCGCGCGAGGCGAAGATCCCGGCCGAGATCTACCACCTCAAGGCCTCGGGCAAGCGCAACTGGGGCCGCATGAAAGCGCTGTTGAAGAAGATCGAGGACGCGCGCGCCTCGGGCCTCGACATCAGCGCCGACCAGTATCCCTGGGCCGCGAGTTCGAACAACCTCGACGCGAGCCTGCCCGTGTGGGTCCGCGAGGGTGGAGCCGAGAAGATGGTGGCCCGTCTGACGGACCCCGCGCAGCGGGCGAAGACACGCGAGGACTTCCTGAAGCTCCCGGAAAACACCGACTGGCCGGCCGGAGCGTCGCGCATCCTGGTCACCAGCGTCCTGAACGCCGCGCTCAAGGGCTACGAAGGCCAGACCATCGAGCAGATCGCGGCCGCCGCGAAGAAGGATCCCATCGACGTCATCATCGACCTCGTGATCGCCGACCGGGGCAACACCGCCCGGGTTTCGTTCTCGATGAGCGAGGACGACGTCCGCGAGGCCCTCCGGCATCCCTTCGTCTCGTTCTGCACGGACTCGGGCGCGTCCGCGGAGGACGGCATCTTCTCGAAGCAGAAGTCGCACCCGCGGGCCTGGGGCTCCGCATCGAGGATCCTCGGGTACTACGTGCGCGAACAGAAAGTGCTGACCCTCGAGGAGGCGATCCGCAAGATGACCTCGCTCCCCGCGGCCCGGATGCATCTCTCCGACCGCGGGATCGTTCGCGCCGGCATGGCCGCGGATCTGGTGGCCTTCGACCCCGACACCGTGGCCGCCCGGGCGACCTACGCGGACCCGCTCCACTACAGCGCGGGAATTCCCTACGTCGCGGTGAACGGCCAGCTCGTGGTGGACGAGGGCGCGATCACGAAGGCGCGGCCGGGACGCCCGCTGCGCGGTCCGGGGTACAGGCGGTAGGCGGGCTTGGTCCCAGGGCGTGGATCCCGGCTTTCGCCGGGATAGCCGGTCGGCCCTTCGGGCCTTGCCCGGCTATTTGGACCGCTCGAGGAACCGGCCGTCGCGGGTGTCCACCCGGATCTTCTCGCCGGTCTCGATGTAAGAGGGCACCATGACCTGCGCTCCGGTCTCGGTGATCGCGGGCTTGAGCTGAGCCTGGGCGGTGGCGCCCTTGATCGCGGGCGCCGTGTCCTTGACCTCGAGGTCGACCGCGATGGGCAGGATCAGCGCGATCACCCGGTCCTGGAACAGCGTGGTCCGCACCTCCAGGTTCTCGAGCATGAAGCCGGCGGCATCGCCCACCCGGCCGGCGTCGAGGGTGAACTGCTCATAGGACGCGAGGTCCATGAAGACGAAGTCCTCGCCCTGCTTGTAGAGGAACTGGGCGTTGCGATAGTCGACTTCGGCCCCCTTCTCCATGTCCCCGCCCCGCCAGGTCTTGGCCTGGCTCTGACCGGTGCGGAGGTTCTTGATCTTGGTCTTGATCAGCATCGACGCGCCCCGGGCCGAGGGCGTCTGGGCCTGGACCTCGCCCACCTGCCACGGATCGCCGTCGATCTCGAGAATGTCGCCGCGCTTGAGGTCCGATACGTTGACTACCATAGCCGGCAAGGTTATTCGCTCGCCTTGGTCGCGCACAAGGCCCGCGACCGCCGATTCGCGGTCCAGGCGCTCGCGCACTTTCGCTCTTCGGCCTTCCGGCTCTTCTCCACCCCTTGCCCGAGAGCGCCGTGGGCCGGCTCGAGAAGCCGATGGGTAAGCATATGCTCCCTGTGTGGGACCCTCCGGCAGCCTGGCCACCGCCACCCTCGCGGATCTGATCCGCGGCGCCGGTCTCGTCCTCGCCCTCGCCGCGGGTTCCACCCAGTCCTCGTCGCCCGCCCCCGAACATCTGTGGGCCGACGTCACCGCGGAGACCATCGGCGAGACCGCGCAGTGGACCAACAAGGTCGAGATCAGTGACCTGAAC
>DAORUA010000455.1:0-2976 GCA_035432945.1 Vicinamibacteria bacterium
GTGGTGGCCACGATCATCAGGTTGAAGATCGACGCGAGGCCGAACATCAGGATCAACGTGGCCACGAGCGCTTCGGTCAGGGTGAAGCCGGCTTCGCGGTTTCGCTTGGGGGCGGGGGCTTGGGGAGTCATGGTGATCTTCATGGAAATCTGGATTCGGGTGATGCCTACGGGCGCCGAACAATACGGCCGGAGGTGGAGATCTGGAGCCAGCGCCTCAGACCGGTTCGGCGATCGACCAGGCACACCGACCGGTCGCCTGTCCCTGCGGGCGCGTAGATGCGATTGACGGTGGTGCTGCCGCCATCCAGAACCACGGGCGGGATCGTGGTTGTTCCCACCAAAACGCCGGGAAGCGACATCTGGCCGTAGCGGTCGAAACGAACCGAGGCCTGCGCGGGCGCGAAGGCGGGAATGCCGGGGCAGTCGGCCGCGGTGGCGGCGAACTCGACCTCCGCGGGGAGGATGTAGCGCGTGCTGAGCACGTTGTTCGGAGCCGCGAAATTGACGCCCTGGCGGGTGAAGCCCACGTCGCCCGCGGTGACGCCGGCGATGGTGTCCTCCACGTGAACCCAGTAAGTCGAATTGTCCTGGGTGATGAAGGTGACGCCCATCTGGGTGTTCTTCATGATGGCCACGTTGCGGGCCCTCTGAAGGGCTCCGGACACGGCGTCCTGGGCCGCCCTGATTCTCCCCGCCCGGATGTAGCCGGCGATGTTCGGCAGCATCACCGCCGCGGTCAGGGAGATGATCCCGACCACGACGAGCATTTCGATCAGGGTGAAGCCGCGGATTCCGGCGCTTCTTCGGAGTTTGACTCCAGTCATGACGCCCTCCTTGTGCAAACGGTGTTCCATAAGATGTCTACCTCGTCTAACTTCAATACTAGCAGCATGATGTTTGGCCTCACGGATGCCCGGCCCCGGGAGAGTCTCCCCGTTCCTTGTTACCACTGGTAGCGCCCCCGACCGTTTTGGGCCAGCGGCAGACCGCCTGAGTTCCCTTCCCCGAGGGACCGGGCCCGAGTTCCAGCGACCCGTGGTGGAGGGCGAGGATCTTGAGGACCAGCGGCAGGCCGAGGCCCAGGCCCCCGGCGCGGGCCGATTCGAACGGGCGAAGGGCCTTCTCGATGTCCGCGATCCCCGGACCGTCGTCTTCCACCATGACAAAGGCGTGAGTTGGATCCGCGCCGAACCTGACCAGAACCCGGCCGCTCTCTCCCGCGGCCTGGCACGCGTTGCGGACCACGTTCTCGATGGCCCGTTCGAGGAGATCCTCGTCGCCGCGCACCGCGGTGGCGACACCCTCCGAGTCGATCCGGGCCGGATGATTGGAGCCTTCCCGCGCGGTCACACGTTCCACGAGGCGGGCCAGGTCGAAGGCCTCGTCCTGGACCTTCTCCGTGCGGATGAAGTCGAGGAACCGGTTCATGACGGATTGCAGCACGCGGACTTCGTCGACGATTGCGGTCGCGGCCAGGCGGCAGTTCTCGTCGCTCGATCTTTCGGCCAGTTTCGCCTGGGTGGCGATCGCTCCCATGGAGTTGCGAACCTCGTGGACGATCCCCGCCGTGAGTTCTCCGGCGCGAGCCATGGTCTCCCGGTCGCGGAGGATCGCGGTCAGCCGGAGCTTCTCGCGATCGAGCGCGGCCAGACGTTCGTCGTCGCGAAGGCGGAGCCGGGACATGGCCTCCTCGTAGGCGCGCAACGCGGGCGAGGACGTCTCCTCCTGCGGCGCCTCCCGGCCGAGGGCGGCGAGAAACAGGCCGGTCAGGGCGGCAAGCAGGATGAGGGCGTGCTGAGCGATGAGGGTCCGATCGGCGGCCAGGCGGGAGGCGTCGTTTGGAGTCTCGGTGAGCCGGATGACGAGGGAGCCCCGGTCGGTATGAACGGCCCCGAACACGCTGACCACCCGGTCGACCAGCCGCGACACCACCACGAGCTCTCCGTTCGCGATTCGGGCCCGGCCCGCCTCGTCGAGATCGCGGGTCTTCGGATCTTCGATGATCAGCTGATCGAAGGGCTCGAGCCACGGCGCGGTGAGAACCTCTCCGGGCAGGCCGCCCCGGGTGCGCGCCCAGTCGGCGATGCGGGGCATCAGGAGCATGGCCCGGTCGAGAGCGGCGGTCGCGAGCCCGGACTGATGCTCGCCGATTCCCCGGAGCAGAAGCGAGAGCGCCACCAGCTCCGTCCCCACCAGCAGGGCGGCGGCGAGCAGAAGCGTCAGGCGGGGAGCGCGCACGCTTCTACGCTACTCGAACCTGAAAAGGGAGGCGTACCAGATGAGGATGGGATCGCCGCCGAAGAGGACGAAGATGGCGCACGCGGCGAGGAACGTGCCGAAGGGCAGCTTGAACTTCCCGATGGAGACGGGCTCGGGCCCGGGCTCGCCCGGGGGAGCCTCCCCGCCTTCGGCCGCAGACGGGAGTTGAAGTTCCTCGCGCCTCTGTCGCCACGCCTGGAACAGTCCCCAGGTCATCCCGGAGAGGCTCGCGAGGAACACCGTGAGCATGAGGCGCTGAATCCCCAGGAAGGCGCCCATCATGGCCGCGAGCTTCCAGTCGCCCTGGCCGAGCCCCTCGATGCCCCGGAGACGGGAGTAGGCCTCGGCGACGAGGAGGAAGGCGGCATACCCGAAAAGGGCGGCGAGGCCCGCTTCCCTCCAGGAGATGAGCGCGCCGGGAAGGAACGACCCGGCGAGGCCGATGAGGATGCCCGGCAGGGTGATGACGTCCGGGAGGATCTGGTGGTCCCAGTCGATGAAGGCGAGGACCACCATCGCGAAGAAGAAGAGGAGCAGGAGGAGCGTGAACGGGTCGGGGCCGAACCTCCACACGATGAGCCCGAAGCCCAGGCCGTGGAGGAGCTCGATCGCGGGATACCGCGCCGAGATGGGCTCGCGGCACGAGGCGCATCGTCCCCAAAGGAGAATCCACGAGATCACCGGGAGGTTCTGCCACGGCCGGATCGCGGCGCGG
>DAORUA010000456.1:0-2972 GCA_035432945.1 Vicinamibacteria bacterium
GCGCCCACCAGCGATCCGAAGACGATGCACCCCGCGATCAGGAGAGGGGCCCGGTTCTGCCTCAGGAGGTCTCTCGCTCGCCCCGTGCCCGTGCTCATGCGCCCGCTACTTTAAGGCGGCGGGCCGCGATGCCTTCAGCCGGGGATCAGAGATCCGGTCCGGGCTTGCGTCGCGCGCCCCGATCGTCCGAGGAGCCGCCTCGGGGCGAGGCCTGGGGCGGCGGCGGGTTTCGGGGCTGCGAGCGCTCCACACCCGATGGCCTGGATCTTCCGCGATTCTGGTCCCGGTTCTGGTCGGGGGGGCGCGCCTCCGCGGGCCGCGGCCGCTCGCGTGGAGTCGACTCGCGGGCCGACGAGTCGTCGCGGGGCGGGGCTTCCCGGCGGCGAGCCGACCCGTCGTCGCCCCCGCTGGCGTTCGGATCGCGCGGGGTGTTCGGGGTCCGTGCGGACTCGCGATCGGCCTCGGAGCGGGTGATCGATCGGAAGAAACGGCTGAGCAGCGGGTCGCGCGTTGTAGCCTTCCCCGAATCGCCGCCGGCGCCGCCCGAAGGGCTCGCCTGGGGCTCGGGGGCTTGAGGGGTCGCCCGGCGGGGCCGCGCCGGTTCGACGGCGGAAGGGGACACGAAGACTTCGCCGTAGAGACCCGAGCCGTCGCGCTGGTTCTTGCGATCCTGCTCTTCCTTGAAACCGTCCTGGCCGATGGTCTTGACCCTTCTCGACTCCGGCGTGGGGATCGTGGTCGTGGGATCGGAGCGAAGTTCGGGCAGGCTGTCGCCGGGAGAGGGGCGCACCTGGATGCGCGCTTCGCCGGAGCCGCCGGCCCTCGACCCGTCCTCACTGCGGCTCACCGCCCCCGAGGCCTCGCCCGGGCCCAGGCCTCGAGCGCCGCCTGACTCGAATCCGCGCCTGACCTCGCGGAACTCGCGATCGGGACTCACCCCGGGATTCCAGAGCACCGCGCGCTGCGCCTCTTCCACGGGCACTTCCACCCGGCGCCGCTGGATGGAGGCCCGTCCGAGGTCCGACCGGTTGGCGAAGGACCAGCCCCGGCCGCCCGCCGCGTTCACGCTTCCGCGCGGGACCGCGCGCCCGCCCCCGCCGTAGGCGAAGGATCCCACGGGCCGATCGTTGGTGCCGAGGGCGCACCAGCCGATGGTGTTGCTGTAGCTTCCGACCGGTGACGACCAGCCGACCCACGCGCCCGCGAAGCCGGCCTTCGGCATCCAGTGCCAGCCGATGCGCGCCGAGTATCCCCAGCGGCCGTAGTGCGAGGTGACGAAGCCCCAGGGCTCGCTGTCCACCCAGGTCCAGCCGTACAACGTGAAGGTCCACCGGCCGTACGTGTAGGGAGCCCAGTCGTAGGCCACGCGCGGCACGTAGACGTAGCCCTGCGGTTCGTCGTAGACCCATTCCCCGTTGCGCTCCAGTTCTCCCGCGTAGGGATCGAGTTCGTCGGGCAGGCGCTCGTCGTCTCGATTGCGGGCCGCCATGCGGCTCAATTCCTCGAAGCGTTCCTCGCACCAGAGATCGAATCCGTCGACGCTGGCCCGCTGATACCTGTGCGGCCCGTCCACGGTCTGGCCGGCATAGCGCACGCGCTCGCCGCCGCGGAGGGTCATCCGCTCGCCCGCGAGGTCTATGAGAATTTCTCCCTCGCTCACCGTGACCGTGGTTTCCCCGAAGCGCACGTCAACCCTGAACGCGGAGGTGCTAGTGGTGGTGATGCTGCCGCCGGGCGCCCTGAACTCGAAGCCCGGGCCACCTTCGCGCACGCGCGCGCCAAAGGAGCCCGCGAACACGCGCAGGCCGAGCCTCTCATCCTGGTCCCGGCCGCCCCTCCCGAGGGAGTCCACCTTGCTGCGCTCGGCGATCCACAGGATCTCGCCGTCCGCGAATACGATTTCGGCCCGGCCGGAATCGTCGGTCCAGACCCGGTCGCCCGGCAGAAAAGGCATGTTGAGGACGGCTTCGTCGGAGCTCGGTTCGTCGGCCCTTTGAATGGTCACGGTGCCCACGGTTTCGAGGAAGCGACCGTCACGGAACCTCAGGTCCTGGGCGAAGGCCGGCGCGGCCCACGAGGCGAGGAGGAACCAGATGGCGATCGCGGCGCTCTTGACCGGCTCGGTGGATCGTGGGTTCATGTCGGTTCTCCCGGAGGGGGCGTCCTGACATCGAAGCAACGATCGTGCCCGGCCTCCGTGAAGCTCTAAATTCATTGCTGCTAGAGGTTTGAATTCGCTCCCGGAGTGGGGGTCCCCCGGGGATTTCCGAGGTCTAGCGAGGACGGACCGTCCCCATCAGGGTAAGGCCGGGCGAGGCGGCGTGGAGGAGGGCCTAGCGTCGCTGACCGAATCGGACCATGATCGAGGCGAATATGCGGTTGTAGCGGATGCTTCTCGTGGCATCGGCCACGTTCTTTCCGTCGTTGTTGCGCGCCGCGTCCACATCGCCCCTCTCGCGAATGTAGGCCAGATCGAAGAGAACGCCGCCCACGGTCATGCCGATGCCCACGGTCAATCCAGAGAACGTGGGCTGCTCCTCCGGCAGGGGCTGGCCGTTCGCGTCGTTCAGCCGGATGATGACGGGCTGCTCGTCACGGAAGAATCCCGCCCGCAAGGGCACCAGCACATCTCCTGACTCGCCCAGTCGCAGGACCCACTCGGCGCCCACCCGGAACTGGTTGGTGTCGGCCTGGCCGTTCGCCCCCTCCTCGACCGCCGGAAACGGCAGGGTCTCGTAGTGGTCGACGAGTGGATCGACGCCGCCTGGGGGCAGGGGTTCCGCGACCGCCGTCCGCGGCCTCCGAGCGAGGGAGAAGAATCCGTCGATGGTGGATTGCGACCAGGCCGTGCGGGTGAAGTCCGCCGAGATGGTGATGGTGTTGGTGGCGCGATACGAGGCTCCGAGCCCGTAGACCCGGGGGAAGCGGATGCTCACGTCCTCCGAACTGGCGTAGTTGGAGTCGGCGAGCGG
>DAORUA010000457.1:0-2970 GCA_035432945.1 Vicinamibacteria bacterium
CGGAGATCGACAGGGAGAAGGCCGCTTCCCCCGCTCTCCGGGCGGCCAGGATCAGGGCATCGAGTTCCTCCGCCTCGTGGACCACGCGATGCCGGAACGAGAACGCGGAGACCTCGGGCGCCATGTCGCGGGCGAAGGCCGAAAACTCGAGTTCCTTGAAGAGCTGATAGGCCGCCCCGCGGTCGGGCTTGGCCACGAGGCTCATCCCCGGGTCGAAGGTGACCGGAACCTTGTCGTCGAGCGTCGCGAGCTGCCGCGAGAGATGCGCGCTGTCCGCGTGATTGAGCAGGCCGTCGCGGTAGGCCGCGCGCTTCACTTCACCTGCGCGGGCCAGCAGCTCGTCGAGCGATCCGAACTGCTGGATCAGGTCGCGGGCCCCCTTCTCGCCAATCCCGGGAACGCCCGGAATGTTGTCAACGGCGTCGCCGACGAGGGCAAGCAGGTCGACCACGCGTTCCGGGGGGACGCCCATCTTCTCGATCACGCCTTCGCGGTCGTACCGTTTCTCCGGCTTCCCGTCGCGCCCGGGGGACAGGACGCTCACGTGGTCGGACACGAGCTGGAGCAGGTCCTTGTCGCTGGTGATGATCACCACATCGAATCCCCGCTCGACCGCCTGCCGGGTCAGGGTGGCGATGACATCGTCCGCCTCGTGGCCCTGCGACGTGACCACGGGCAGCCGAAGCGCCTCGCAGGCCTTGTCGATCCAGGGAAGCTGGGAGGCGAGGTCCTCGTCCATCTTCGGCCGGTGGGCCTTGTATTCGGGAAAGGCCTCCTGCCTCGACGTGCTGCCGGAGACGTCGAAGGTGACCACGAAGTGGGTCGGCTGCTCGATCCCCATCAGGGCGCGGATGGTGTTGATGAAGCCGTAGATGGCGCCGGTGGGCTGGCCGGCGCGGGTGGCGAGGCCTCGCACCGCGAAGAAGGAACGGTGGACCAGACCCGTCCCGTCGACCAGATGAAGGATGGGGCGCGTGCTCACCGGGGCGATTGTAGTTGGGAGGGAGGGGACCCCAGAAAAGAAGAAGGGGAGCATCTCTGCTCCCCCCTTCGAACGCCTTCGCGTGCCGCGTTGCGGCTTACTGGAGACGGTCGATCTTGGCCACGAGCTGCTTGATCAGGTCGCTGGTGCAAGCTTCCTGGGCATCGCCCAGGCCGCTCTGACGCCACTCCTCGGAGTTGGTGCCGATCCCGCTGCCGCCCTTGGAGAAGTCGAAGCCGCCGCCCTTGCTCGACTCGCCGACGCCCTTGCCGGAGATCAGGATCTCGCCGGTGGACATGTCGATGACGCGGCCGGTGATTCGCACTTCGCTCTTGGTCTTCTTACCCCCGAGCCCGATCCCCTTGACCCGCACGCCGCCGCCGCGCGATTCGGTCGAGAACTTGGTGATGGAGCCGACCAGGATGTACTTGACCCCCAGGACCTTGCCGATCTTGGCCATGGTCTGGGCCGAAGGGTCGGCGCGACCGGAGGCGGCGAAGTCCTGCTCGCCGAGGATGGTCGCGAGCTTCTTGCGTTCGATGACGCGGAAGGAGCCGTCCTCCACCAGGGCGTCGACCAGTTGATCGGCGATGCCCTTGCCGATGTCGTACTGGCCCCACCAGTTGTCGACGGTGCCGTACTCGAAGTCGAGAACCGCGATCTGCGGACGGGCGGGCTTCTTCGCTTGCGCGAAGGCCGGACCGGAGAGAGCGAGCGTGAGAGCAGTAGCGATGGCCACGAGGGCCGAACGTCGTTTCATTGAGGATCCTCCTTGCAGGACAAAGGGAATGGTAGCAAGGCGCAGGCCCCGGAAAAAAGGGACGGGGGTCACAAACCGGTCTGGATCCCGGCTTTCGCCGGGATGACGCTTCGCAAGCGAAGCGTCATTTCATCCGCGCAAGGTCCGCTTCGGCGGCGAGGAAGCCAAAGGCCGCCCACTGCGAGCCCGCCACCACGCGTTTGAAGATAGCCCGGGCCCGCTCGGTGTCACCGTTCACGAGGTAGAAGTTCCCCACCCCGTACCCCTGGGTCGCGATCTGCAGCGGGTCCTGCTCGTCGCTGCCCAGAACTTCCTCGGGCTTGCGGAGCCCCTTGTACATGAGCAACCGCTGGTAGTACGCGCCGTTGTCGAGCACGTTCATGCCCTCCCTGATCGGCTCGAGGACCTTGTCGGCTTCGGCCTTCCGGCCCAGGCGGCGCAGGGTCATGTAAAGCCAGTCGGAGGTGGCGACGAGCGAGTCGTCGTTGTCGGTCGAGTACTTCATGCATTCGCGATACGCGGTGAGCGCCTTCGCGAAGTCGCCCTTCAGGTAATAGGCGAGGCCGAGGTGGTAGTAGATGTTGAACTTCAGGGTGGCGGAGGGCGAAGGCCGGCGTCCGGGCGCGCCATCGGGCTCGCCCTCGTTGGGCTTTCCGGTCATGAGCTTCGCCGCCTTCTCGAAATCCACGATGGCCTTGTCGAACTGGCGGGTGGTGACGTAGCGGTGGGCGCGATGACGCAGGGGGCGGGCATCCGCGGGGAACTTCGTGACCCCGCGCGAGAACACCTCGATGGCCTCGCGATACCGGGACAGGTAGGCGAGACGCCGGCCCACCCAGACGATGTTCTCCACGTTGTCCGGGTTCTTCACGAAATCCGCGGTGGCGGAGGCGAGGTTGTCCTCGAGCCGCTTCTTCGCGTCGGCGGCGAGTTCGGGAGCAAAGAAGGAGCGTCCGTCGAGGCCCTTCGCCTCCGGGACTTTCGCCGCCGCCGCGGCCGCCGCCTTTTCCGGGCGAAGGTAGGTGTCGTACCACTTCACGTACCGTTCGTAGCGATCCTTGATGTACGTTGGCTTGGTGATCCCGTGGTTCTGGCCGGGATAGATCACGAGTTCGGTGGGGACCCCTAGGCGGCGCACCGCCTGGTACATCTGCTCGGTGTTGAGCAGAGGCACGTTCATGTCGTCCGCGCCGCACAAGAACAAGGTCGGCGTCTTGATCTGATCGGC
>DAORUA010000458.1:0-2948 GCA_035432945.1 Vicinamibacteria bacterium
CACCAATTCCGCGCAACCGTGACGAAAACCCTTGACCGAGGAGACGGTATCTCACAGGATCTTCAGCGAGATCATCCACTCGTCGCCCGCGCGCTTGCCGCCGCGGTATCCCACCGCGTAGCCGGCCGAGAGCGTCATGTCGTACCAGTGCAGCACGGTGAAGCGCAGGTCGAGCTGCGCCCCGAGGCTGGCGTAGTCCTTCCGGAATTCCGAGGACTGCGGGTCGGTCCACAGGGCGGAGGCGAAGACCGAGGGCCTGAGCCACGTCGCGTGGAATGCCGGCGTCCCCCCCTTCTCGAAGATCACCGGCGGGACGTTCCATTCGATCATCTGGCGCGCGAAGGAGCGCCCGGAGACCTCGTTCAGGCCGAAGCCCGGCAATGCGTAGTACTCCCGGTAGCGCTTGATCTCGCCGCTGTCGACGTAGTTGTTGCCGAAGCCGCCGAAGTAGAAGTTCGCGAACGGGTCCTCGCGGTCGCCGTTCGCCGTCCCCGCGACGGTGCGGAACCAGAGGGAGGAGTGCGGCATGGGCAGCGGGATGCCGAAGTCGAGGCCGCCGCGCACCTGCGGGACGTTCTGGCCGTTGGCGCGGTTGACCGTCAGCACGCCCTCCCAACCCAGGCCCTTGTCGTCGTCCACCGCGCCCAGCGAGCGCAGCGGGTGGTTGTACCGGGCGCCCAGTTCGAGGGTCACCAGCTGGTCGAAGGGAGCCTCCACGTTCTGGTAGTTGGGCAGGGCGTCGATCTTGTCGTAGTAGGCGATTTCCGACGTCAGCTTCAGCGTGCGGGGCGGGTCGTAGACCTGCCAGTGGGTATAGCCCAGCTTGGCGGCGTAGCCCTTGCGGCTCTTCTTCGTGGGTCCGAACAGGTCGTAGAAATCGGAGCGGTTCCAGGAGAGGCTGCCCTTCCAGCCGAGGTACTGTCCGGTGAGCTCCACGTGCCCGCGCTCCTCGCTGGGCAGATCGCCATCGGGCGAGCCGGCGACGGTGAGGCCGAAGTTCGCGTAGCCGAGAGCGTCCGAGAAATTGAAGTGGTAGCCGATGCCGACCGAATCCTTGTAGCCCTGCAGGACCGGGAAGGCGTTGTCGAGCGCGACGTTGCGCAGCGGGACGTACGGGCCCTGGCCGGTGACGGCCTTGTCGTAGTCCACCGCGCTCGCGGGCGGCACCTGCCAGGTCTTGACGACCGGGTGCTTCTCCGCGACTTCCGTGCCGAGGAACCGGACCGCGCTCGCGTCCTTCACGACGCGGGGCTCGATCGTCCCGGGGACGAAACCCTCCGCGGTGTAGGCGAGCACCAGCAGGCGCCCGTCGGCCAGCGGCCGGGGGCGGAAGAATCCCGTCTCGGCGTTGGATACGGCCTGCATGTCGTCCGTGGCGACCTCGTAGCGGAAGATGTTGGAGGCGCCCGTGTAGTAGCTGCTGCCGTACAGGTAGCGCCCGTCGGGCGAGAAGACGAAGCTCTCGGGGACGGACTGCCCGAAGTGGAACTCGGACAGCGGCTTGAAGTCGCCCGCGAGGAGCCGGCCGATGTCCCACACCCGCAGGAACTGGTCGCCGTTGACCTCGCCCATCGACGCGGAGAGCTGCCGCCCGTCGGGCGAGATGTCGAGGTCGTAGGGAACGTGCTCGTAGGGAAGCTCCCAGACCTTGTACCAGGTGTCGTACGGCGGCGGCAGGCGCACCAGGGTGGCGATGCCGTTGGACTGCCGCACGCCCCACAGCGACCGGTCCGCGCGATTGAAGGCGAGCTCCCCGATGCGCGCATCCTCGAACAGCATCCGCTCCTCGCCGGTCTTCACGTCGAGGGCCATGAGGTCGCGGTAGGCCGTGTTGTCGTTCACGTAGAAAAGCGTGCCGCCGGCCGGGTCCCAGGCGAGCGAGGTGACGGTGAAGAGCATCGCCCGCTTCAGGTCCACGAGACGTCGCACGGTGCCGTCGCGAGTATTCAGCGCCCCGATGTGATCGACGACGCCCGGGTAGCGGTAGGCGGCGTAGAGCGTGCCGCTCGCCTCGTCGTAGTGCATCCGCGAGACCGAGCCCACCGCCCGGTCCACGAGGGGCTCGAACGGCGTGATGGGGTGCTTGCGGACCTCGGCCAGGTTCTGCCGCTGGAACTCGTGCTCGAAGGCGATCCAGTCCTGCCAGGCCTTCTCGAGGGGGGCGCCGAAGACGCGCAGGAAGTTGTCGGAGTAGTAGCGCTCGCTGCCCTCGTCGCGCCTGATCCACTCGACGACCTTTTCCGGCGAGTAGGCGTAGGCGAGCCAGGTGAAGAACCGCGTGCCGTAGAGGTAGGCGTTCACGCCCACCTGGAAGTTGACGCGCACCGCGTGGGAGGCGAGGCCGAGCGGATCGTAGAAGCGCGCGTTGTCCCGAACCATGGCGCGGAACACCATCTCGTCGTACCCGCCCTGGGCGCGGCCCAGGCCTCCCGCCATCCACGTCTCCATGAAGACCGCGCCGCCCTCGTTGAACCAGCGCGGCGAGTTGAAGCGCGGGATGGTGAGGAAACTGTAGAGGAGAGACTCGGGATGCTGCCATTGCGGGGAGACCTTGCCCAGGAAGAGCTGGCGCCACTTCAGGTCCGCCTGCGTCGCCACGTCGCCGGCCGCGACGTGGACCATCTCGTGGTTCATCAGGAAGAAGAACCGCTCCGTGGCGGGGAAGGTCTCGAACGCGTGCGATTCCGGCGCGATGTCGAAGACGAGCTTGTTGCGCGGCGCGGAGGTCTGCGCCGCGTTGCCGAAGTCGGAGAGGTCGTTCAGGACGACGGTGGTTGGCTCGGAGGGAACCCAGCCGAAGGTCCGCCGCTGCCAGGCGAGCGAATTCGTGTAGGTGCGGACCGCGTGCGGGACGAGGTAGCGCAGCTGGTCGAAGTAGATGAGCTTCAGGTCCTTCGTCTCGACATAGGACATGTCGACGGGACTCTCCGCGGGGCTCTCCTCGGCCG
>DAORUA010000459.1:0-2947 GCA_035432945.1 Vicinamibacteria bacterium
GTCGGTGGCGATGGCGTCGATGGTGCCGTCGATGAGGCCCGCGATCACGGCCTGGCGGTCCTCCTCCGAGCGCAGAGGGGGATTCATCTTGGTCACCGGGTCGTAGTCGTGCGCGCGCACCGCCTCGTCGGTCAGGGTGAGATGGTGGGGGGTTGCTTCCGCGGTGACCCGGACGCCCCGGGCCTTGCCGCGGCGCACCGCGTCGACCGCGCGGGCGGTGCTGATGTGGGCGATGTGAACGTGCGAACCGGTGAACTCGGCGAGCAGGACATCGCGCTCGACCATGATGGTCTCCGAGACATGGGGCGCGCTCGGAATGCCCATGGCCACCGAGACCGCACCCTCGTTCATGGCCCCGCCCTTGGAGAGGTCGAGGTCCTCGCAGTGGTCGATGACGGGCAGGCCGAAGGTGCGCGCGTACTCGAGCGCGCGCCGCATGACCCGGGCATTCTGGACCGGGCGGCCGTCGTCCGAGATCGCGATGCACCCGGCGGACTTCAAGTCGGCATATTCCGAAAGCTCCTCGCCCTTCGAACCGCGGGTGATCGCGCCGATCGGGTAGACGCGCACGATGGCCTCGCGCTTCGCGGTTTCCACGATGAAGCGGGTGGTCGAGGCGGAATCGTTCACCGGGGTGGTGTTGGGCATCGCGCACACCGCGGTGAAGCCGCCCGCGGCCGCGGCCTGGGCCCCGGTCGCGATGGTCTCCTTGTCCTCGCGTCCCGGCTCGCGCAGGTGGGTGTGGATGTCGATGAAGCCGGGGGTCACCACGCAGCCGGCGGCGTCGAAGACCTCGGCGTTCTTCGCCTTGAGGCCGTCGCCGATCTGGGCGATGCGTCCGTTTTCGATCAGGATGTCCACGCGGGCGTCGAGGCGCGAGGCGGGATCGATCACCCGGCCGCCGCGAATCAGGAGTGCTTGAGGCATGTGTTTCCTTGGGTGAGGCCGCTATTCGCGGCCGCCTCCGAGCAGGAGGTAGAGGACGGCCATGCGCACGGCGACACCGTTCGTGACCTGATCCAGGATGAGCGAAGCCTTGGAGTCCGCCACCTCGCTCGCGATTTCAACTCCGCGATTCATGGGCCCGGGATGGAGCACCACCACGTCGCTCTTGGCCCGCTTGAGCCTCGCGAGGGTGAGGCCGTACTGCGCGTGGTACTCCCGCATGGTGGAGATGAAGGCGCTGGTCATGCGCTCCTGCTGAAGGCGGAGCATCATCACCACGTCCGCGCCCTCGATGGCCTCGTCGATCCGCCAGCTCAAGGTGGCGAGGGACGAGAACTCCTGGGGCAGAAGGGTGGGCGGAGCGCAAAGGGTCACGTCGGCGCCCATCTTGGTCAACAGGTGAATGTTGGATCGCGCCACCCGCGAGTGGAGCACGTCGCCCACGATGGCGATCTTCAGGCCCGCGATCCGGCCCTTCGACTGCCTCAGGGTAAAGGCGTCGAGGAGGGCCTGGGTGGGATGCTCGTGCGCGCCGTCGCCTGCGTTCACGATGCGCGAGTTCGAGCAGCGCGCGAGGAAGTTCGCGGCTCCCGCCGACGAGTGGCGGACCACGATCACGTCCGGGGTCATGGCCTCGAGGTTCTTCACGGTGTCGAGAAGGCTCTCGCCCTTCGAGACCGAGGACCCCGCGGCCTGGACGGAGAGCGAGTCGGCGGAGAGGATCCGCTCCGCCATCTCGAACGACGCGCGCGTGCGCGTGGACGCTTCCATGAAGAGGTTGACCACGGTGCGGCCGCGCAGGGTCGGCACCTTCTTGATGGGCCGCTCCATGATCTCGCGCATCTGGACCGCGGTGTCGAGAATGAGAGTGATCTCCTCGACCGAGAGCGGCTCGATGCCGAGCAGATGCTTCTGAGTCCACCCCGTCATCGCTTCACCAGGACGACTTCATCCTTGCCGTCGATCTCGACCAGGCGCACATCCACCATGTCGCCCCGGTGCGTCCTGACCGCCTTGCCCACGTAGTCGGCCTGGATGGGAAGTTCGCGATGGCCGCGGTCGATCAGCACCGCGAGGGCGATGCGGGAGGGCCGGCCGAAATCGACCAGCTCGTCGAGGGCGGCGCGGATGGTGCGCCCGGTGAAGAGCACGTCGTCGACCAGGATGACCGTGCGTCCGTCGATCGAGAAGGGAATGTTCGTGGACTTGAGCACGGGCCTCGTGCCCACGGTGGAGAGATCGTCGCGATAGAGAGTGATGTCGAGCGAGCCGACGTCCACCTTCTTGCCCGTGCTGGAGCCGAGGGCGATGGCGAGTCGCGCGGCGAGAGGCACGCCGCGGCTCTGGATCCCCACGATACTGATGCTCGCGGCCTCCTTCTGGTCGGCCTTGATCGCCTTCGCCATCGACGCGATCGCGGCTCCGAGCGAGCGGCCGTCGAGCACGCGGGTTTCTCGGGAGGCCTTCGCGTGGCGGGAAGCCGCGGCTTTCACGAGATTCGCCCCCCGTTTGGCACCGAGCGTTCGACCGCGAGCAGCACGTGGGCGCCCTGGGGATCGGGCGCGGCCAGGACCAGGACTTCCGACATGAAGCCGGCTACGCGTCGGGGCGGGAAGTTGACCACCGCCACGACCTGTCGCCCCACCATGGCGTCCGGCTGGTAGTTCACGGTGTACTGGCCCGACGAGCGCTTGATGCCGATCTCCGGACCGAAGTCGATCTCCATCTTGAAGGCCGGCTTGAGCGCGCCTTCGAGCGGCTCGGCGGTGAGCACGGTCCCCACCCGCAGGTCGAGATTCAGGAACTCATCGAAGGTGGCCACGGGAGGGGATCTTAATCGCCCTGAAGGGTTCCGGCGGCCCGGCTAATTCCGCTTTTCTTCCCCCTCGGGCGCGGCCACGCGGTAGCCGCGGCGGTGGCGGACCGTGACCCCGGCGCGGCCGACGTCGACGCGCAGGCGATGCTCGCCCGGGGCCGGGTCCTCGTCCGGGACGTAGCCGAT
>DAORUA010000460.1:0-2946 GCA_035432945.1 Vicinamibacteria bacterium
ACGCGGTCGAACTCCTCCTCGGTGTAATCGAGGATCTTCTTGCGCACGTTGATGGCGGGGGTGCAGACCGCGATGTCGAGGCCGCCCAGGCGCGCCGCGATGTCGTCGAAGCACTTCTTTACCAGAGCACCGTCGCGGATGTCGATGACCGCGCTCTCCGCCTTCCCGCCCGCGGCCTTGATCGCGTTCGCGGTGGCTTCGACGTTGGCCGCGTTCACATCGAGACAGACCACCTGCGCGCCGAGATCGGCGGCCATGCGGGCGGTGGCCTCGCCGATGCCGGATCCGGCGCCCACGATGGCGGCAACTTTGGAGTCGAGTCTGAAGAGGGAAGCGGTGTTCATGGGTGTTTCTTATCTGGTTGAGGTGGAGGTTTCGGGAAGAGAACGGCGGAACAGGAGAAGGGACAGGGCCCCGCCCGCGGCGGAGGCGAGCAGCCCGAGCAGCGACGGGGTCCAGATGCCGTAGCCCTTGCCGCCGGTGGTGAGATGGACGAAGAGCAGCGTGCCCACCCCGCAGACGATGGCGGCGTAGGCGTTGCGGCTGTCGGACGAGGCCACGTACAGGCCGAGGACGACGGGAACGAAGAGGCTGACCGAGAGCAGCGAGTAGAAGATGCCGAGGGCCCCGATGACGGTCGAGGCCTTGAGCGCCACCAGCACCCCCAAAACACCCCCGCCGATCGCGGCGCCGCGCGCCACCAGGAGAACCTGCTTGTCGCTCGCGGTGCGGTTGACGAAACCCTTGTACAGGTCCTGCGAGAGCGAGGTCGAGAGCATGAACAGCACCGCGTCCGCGGTGGAGATCTCGGCCGAGACCACGGCGGCGAGGCCGAGGGCTCCGAACCAGGCGGGGAGGTCTTCCATGAAGATGGTCGGCATCGCGAGTTCGGGAGCGGAGAGGTTCGGATGCAGCGCCCGCGCGGTCATGCCGATGAGCGGGGGCACGAAGGCGAAGATGAACAGCGCGACCGAGTTCCAGGCCACGCCCTTTCGCACCGCGCCCTGATCGCGCGCGCCGTAGACCTTCTGGATCAGCCCCGGCGAAATGACGAAGGCGGGGGCCAGCAGGGCCAGGTAGTGGATGCCCGAGGAGCCGTTCGAGAAGAAGTTCCAGAATCCGGCCTGGTCGACGGTCGCGGCCTGAAGTCCGGCGAAGCCGCCGGCCTTCGACAAGGCGATGGGAATCGCGGCGAAGAAGCCCACGATCATCACCCCGAGCTGCATGAAGTTGATCCAGGCCGAGCTCAGGAGCCCGCCCGCGGTGAAGTAGACGGTCGCCACCACCCCGCCGATGATCACGCCCGTGGTCTTGTCGAGGCCGGCCACCACGTTCAGGACCCAGGCGAGGGCGATGAGCTGCCCGGAGAGAATCGAAATGGTTCCGGCCCAGAGCAGGGAGGAGACCACCCCGCGCAGGTTTCGCGAAAAGCGCCATTCGAGGAAGTCGCCCGAGGTCTTGAGCCCGTGATCGCTCGCGATCTTCCAGATCCTCGGTCCCACCGTGAAGGCCATGATCAGCGACCCGATCCCGGCCGAACCCACCCACCACCAGGCCGCGATCCCGTTGCTGTACCCGAGACCGGCGGCGCCGACCGTGGACCCGGCACCCACGTTCGCGGCCACCAGTGTCGCGAAGAGCAGGCCCGGGGAGAGCGACCGGCCGGCCACGAAGAAGTCGCCCGAGCTCTTCACTTTTCGCCCGAGCCAGAGGCCCAGGGCGACCTGGAGGACGCAGTAGGCGAGGATCAGGTAGATCATTCTTCGAAGGGTCTTTGCTTCGCGCGGACGGGCGGGTGTCGGGAGGTTAACAGGGGCGGACTTTGCGGAGATCGCAGGTTCGATCTTCGGATTGGCACGTTCCAAGGCCTGCGTCGCTGCGCTTTCTCCGACGAAAAAGGACAAACTCGGAAACACCCATGCGCTACGGCACCATTCCGAAAGGCCTCAAGGAACGTCTCGCCGTCCTCCTTGGGGTCGTGCCCCATCCCATGCTGGACGTGCTCGTGGCCCCGGTCCAGGCGCGCGCCCTCATCGCCGCCGCGCGGGCTTCCGTGTTCAAGGCCCTGGGGGAGAAGGACGAGGACACTGCCGGACTCGCGCGGAGACTCGGTCTCGATGAATCCTGCCTCGACCTCGTTCTCCGCCTCCTCGCCTCCATGGGCTACGTCAAGCGGCGCGCCTCGCTCTGGTCGCTCACCCGTCTCGGCCTCAAGCACTTCGGGCCGGCGGCCCCCAGCCCCTTCGGCGACTTCGTGGCCTTCGGCGCGCCGCAATGGGAGTGGATCAGCCGGCTCGACGACGTGCTGAAGACCGGCCGCGGGGTCGAGATCCACGGCACCCTGCGGGGGGCCGAGTGGGACCTGTATCAGCGGGCCATGGCGGAGGGCGCCCGCGACTTCGCCGCGTTCGTCGCGAAGACGCTGCCGGTCCGCAAAGGCGCGCGGGTCTGCCTCGACGTGGCCGGCTCCCATGGCCTCGTGGGGGCGGCGCTCTGCCGGGCCCATCCGGGACTGCGCTCCGTGGTGCTGGAGCGCGCGGAGGCGATTCCGGAGGCCTCGAGGCTCGCGAAAGAACTCGGGATCGCGGACCTCGTCTCCTTCCGGTCCTGCGACCTGCTGAACGACGAGTACGGAGAAGGCGCCGACGTGGTGATTCTCGCGAACATCCTTCACCACTTCTCTCCGCCCGTGAACCGGGAGATTCTCGGCCGCGCGAAGCGCGCTCTCAAACCGGGGGGCTCGCTCGGGATCTTCGACATCGAGGCGCCCCGGAAGGGCGCTCCTCCCGAGGCGGCGGGCGACGCCGCCGCGCTCTTCTTCCGGATCACCTCGAACAGCGCGTGCTTCTCGGGAGACGACTATGTGGCCTGGCTCGGCGAGACGGGCTTCTCGAAGCCGCGAGCGGTCAGGAGCGTCCTGCTCCCTTCGCGGCTCCTGGTGGTGGC
>DAORUA010000461.1:0-2945 GCA_035432945.1 Vicinamibacteria bacterium
CGCTCTGGGTGACCGCGCCCGTGAACACCACCTCGTCGATCCTCAGGTGGCTCACCATCTCCGCGAGCCGTCTCGAATAGTGCTCGAAGCCGCGGCCATCGCCCACGATGAAGAGGCGGCTCTCCGGCTCCACGTAGCGCTGCCAGGCGCAGAAGACGCGCACGAGATCCTCGATCTTCTTGTTCGGAGCCACCCGGCCCACGAAGATGAGGTTCTTCCGGGCATCCTTGAAGCGGGACATCACCACGGGATCGGGAGGCTCGTCGAGCGCCTCCAGGTTCATGGCCAGGGGCAGGACCTCGGTGGGCGTGAACGACGCCGCTTCGAGATCGCGGCGATTGAACTCGCTCACCGCGAGGCCGAGGGCGGTCCGGGGCGCGAACCGCGCGAGGTCCCGGGTCCCCTGATAGGCCAGGCCCACAAGATGCCCGTTGAAGCCCAGGAAGAACTCCCAGGGCGTCACGTTGTGGTAGCGGAGGATGAGCGGCTCGTTCCGGTGAAGGACCTTCTCGACCATGGGGCTGCCGATCGCGAAATGGAAGATCGTGGCGGCCTCGAACGAGGGCCTCCGGTTCGAGTAGTCCGAAGCGGAGAGCGCCTGGCCCGTCATCTCGGGGGCAATGATCCCGGCGTAGATCTCGCTCTCGTAGCCTCGGGCGCGCAGAAGGCGCTGGAAGACGAGCGCCTCGTTGCACACCGCGTCGCCCGGGGAGAGGGCGGCCACCACCTGGTGGACTTCGCGAAACCTCATGCCCGCGCCACCGCCGATTCGAGCGCGGTCGCGATGTGCGCTTCGAGGAGCCGGCCGAAGTCGGTGGCCTTGGCGGCGGCGAGGGTGCGAGCCTGGCTCTTCAGCACCGCGCTCCGGAAGGCGTGGTCGGTGAGGACGCGGTCGAGGGCCGCGGCCACGAAGCGCGGATCCTTGTCCTCGAGCAGGATCCCGCCCCCGTTCATGGTCTCGCCGACCGCCGCGGCATCGTAGGCCAGCACGGGCAGGCCGAAATGCATGGCTTCGAGGAGCGGGACGCAGAAGCCCTCGTGTTCGGAAAGACAGACGAACGCCTGGGAACTCCGATAGGCGGCGATGAGATCTGCCTGGGTCACCTGTCCGGTGAAGACGACGTTCCGGGCCCGAAGGTCATGGACGGTTTCGAGAAGGCGGCGAAGATAGCGTTCGTGGCCCACCGAGTCTCCGACGAGGAGAAGGCGGCTCTTCGGCGCATGATGGCGCTGGAACGCCGCGAAGGTGGCGATCAGATCCTCGATCTTCTTGTTGGGCACGATCCGGCCCACGAAGAGAAGGGTGGGGCCGGCGAATCCCGCGAGGCGTTCGAGCATCACCGGGCTCGGAGCCTCGTCGTACCGGCTCCAGTCCACCACGATGGGGAGAACGCCCGTGGGCTTGAAACCGGCGGCTTCGAGTTCCTTCCGGTTGAATTCGCTCACCCCGAGACCCAGCACCGAGCGCGGCGCGAAGGCCTTCAGTTCGCGGCGGCCGTGATAGCAGAGCCGTGCCAGGTGCGGGTGGAATGGAAAGAAGAACTCCGGGGGCGTGATGTTGTGGTACACGCAGATGAGCGGATCGGTGCGGTGATAAACAAGCGACGAGGCCGCGCTGCCGATCGAGAAATGAAACATGCACAGGGCGTCGGCCGTGGCCGCGCCCTCGTACTCGGAAAGCGGGCGGGCAAGGCCCGCCATTTGAGGGTGAACCTTCTCCGCGAAGATGTCCGACTCGTAGCCGCGGCCCCGGAGATGACCGCGGATGGCCAGGGCCTCGTTCCCGATGGCGTCGCCGTAGGCGAGGGCGGCCAGAACCTGGTGGATGGCCCGGGGCTTCATGCGGCCTTCGCCCGGCGGGCCGCGGCGATGAGCCGCAGGTACTTCTCCAGGATCACCGGCCAGGCATAGTTCTTCTCGAAGTAGGCGTGGCCGGCGCGACCCATGCGGGCGCGCAGCGGCGCGTCACCCTCGAGGGTTTCCAGGATGCCCCGGAACTCGTCGTAGCTCGTGTAGTAGAGCCCCCCGCCCGAGCGCCGGCACTGGCCGCGGAGAACCGCGCAGTGGGCGTTCGCCACCACCGGCCGCTCGGCCCAGAAGGCCTCGAGGGTGACCATGGACAGGCTCTCGAGCCGCGAGGGAATGGCAAGGGCCATGCACGCGGCGAGCGCGTCCCACTTGCAGGCGTCGTCGACGAAGCCGATGGCCTTGACCGAAGGATCCTCGGGTATGGGAAGAACCGCGCGGCCGATGAGGACGAGGCTCAGGTTCGAGCCCGTCTCTCTGCGGTAGCGGAGGAAATGGTCGAACAGTTCCGGGCAGCCCTTGTTGAGATCGATGCGGCCCACGTAGAGCAGGAAAGGACCCTCGATGCCGAACCGCTGCCGGAAGGCGGCTTCGTCCATGGACGCGGGCAGCGCGGATCCGACCCCCACGATCTCGCCGGGAAGCGAACGACCGAGCGCAGTCTCCAGCATCAGCCTTTCCTCCACGCTGTTGAAGACGAACTGCGTCGTCGCTTCGAAGGCCTTGCGGAAGAGAGGGAGGCGGTAGAGGCCGTCATCCTCGGCGGTGGGGGCGAGGAGCGCGGGGGTCTTTGAAGGCAGGAGGGAGCGGCAGGTGGTCCAGTAGCGGTACGAGAAGAAGATGAGCGCGTCGTAGCGTCCCTCCTCGGCCACCCGGATCACGTGATCCCGGAGGGCCGGCGCGTAGGGACCTTGAGCATCCATCCACGCCTCTTCGTCGTCCGCGGTGTGCCGGGCCACCTGGATCGCATCGGAGAGTGCGGCAAAGCGAAGGATGTCCCGCTGCCGGGCCACCGGGAATCTCGTGACCCGCACTCCGTTGAGGATGGCTTCGCCCTCCGGGTAGTGGTTCTTCCACTCGACGTAGTCGAGGGCGCAGGTGGTGAAGACGTCCACCTCCGCATGGTCCTTCAGCATCTC
>DAORUA010000462.1:0-2935 GCA_035432945.1 Vicinamibacteria bacterium
TTGCGGGCCCCGAAACCAGGCAGACCGCCCAGGGTGAGGATGCGAAGCGTTCTTTCGTCCATCGGGGGATTGTGCAGCGACGCACGTCCAGACCGGGTCCACCGCACCCCCCCACTATCCGCTCCTTGTTCCTCTCGTCACCCCGGCGAAAGCCGGGGCCTAGCGCGAACATCTGTCGCCGACCGCGACGAGCGTGATTCCTCGCAGCGCCTTGCCGCGAGAGCTCCAACACCTCGGAGTGCCGCGCGCGGAACGCTCGTCGCGGTAGCGTTTCGGTGTTCGCGCTAGGCCCCGGCTTTCGCCGGGGTGACGAGAGGAACAAGAGGCGGATAGTGGGGGCGGTCGGGGTGCGTATGGGCAGTGGGGGGCGGCGAGGGCCATAATTGGCCCTCCGGAACCATCATGATCCGCTTCGAAGAGATCGCCGAGACCGTTCACCTCCACCATCCGGGGGCCGATCTCGACGTGTTGCGGCGCGCCTACGTCTTCTCCGCGGTGGCCCACAAGGGTCAGGTCCGCGCGAGCGGCGAGCCGTATCTCTCCCACCCGCTCGAGGTCGCGAGCATCCTCGCCTCCTGGCGTCTCGACCCGATCTGCGTCGCGGTGGGCCTCCTCCACGACGCCCTCGAGGACACCCTCGCCACCCCGAAGGAAATCGAGGAGAAGTTCGGTCCGGTGGTCCTCCACGTCGTCGAAGGCCTCACCAAGATCTCGCAGATCTCCTTCTCCTCGGCGGAGGAACGCCACGCCGAGAGCTTCCGGAAACTCCTCCTCGCCATGGTCGACGACGTGCGCGTGATCCTGGTGAAGCTGGCCGACCGCCTGCACAACATGCGGACCCTCGAGCACCTCGCCGAGGAGAAGCGGATCCGGATCTCCGAAGAGACGATGGAGATCTACGCGCCCCTCGCCGGCCGCCTCGGCATGAGCCGGATCAAGAACGAGCTCGAGGATCTCGCCTTCCAGCACCTCGAGCCCGAGGCCTACAAGGACCTCACCAAACGCGTGGCCGCGCGGCGCAAGGACGCGGACGCGGTGATCGCGCGGATGAGCGGCGTCATTAAGGATCTCATCGCCGAGGCCCACATCGAGGCCCGGATCGACGGCCGGGTGAAGCGTCTCTTCTCCATCCACCAGAAGCTCATCCGCCAGAAGATCGACCTCGACGAGCTCTACGACTTCATCGCCCTCAGAGTGGTGGTGAACTCGGTCGCGGACTGCTACGCGGTGCTTGGCCTCCTCCACCACGCGCTCAAACCCGTGCCCGGCCGGATCAAGGACCTGATCGCCATACCGCGGCCCAACGGCTATCGCTCGCTCCACACCACTCTCGTGGGCGATCACGGCATGCCCTTCGAAGTCCAGATCCGCACCGAGGAGATGCACCGGATCGCCGAGGAGGGCATCGCCGCGCACTGGAAGTACAAGGAGGGCGGACAGCCCGCGACCCAGGACGACGAGACCTTCGCCTGGCTCCGGCAGTTGCTCGAGGACGTGCAGGACCCCAAGGAGCTGATGAGCTCGCTCAAGATCGACCTCTTTCCGGAAGAGGTCTACTGCTTCACGCCCAAAGGCGCGGTGCGCACCCTCCCGCGGGGCGCCACCCCCATCGACTTCGCCTTCGCCATTCACTCCGAAGTGGGCAGACGCTGCGTGGGCGCGCGGGTGGGCGGGAGGATCGTTCCGCTCCGAACCAAGCTCAAGAACGGCGACATCGTCGAGATCCTGACCGCCCCCGGCCACCATCCGAGTCGCGACTGGCTGAATTTCGCGGTGACTTCGCGCGCCCGTTCCCGGATCAAGCACGACCTCCATCTCGCGGAGCGGCAGCAGGCGCGCGATCTCGGCCGGCGGCTGATCGAGCGCGAGTGGAAGAAGTCGCCGCTTCGCGCGAAGACCATCGAAGAGGAGATGCCGAGGATCGAAGCGCTGGGGCGCGAGCTGGGGGTGGGCAGCCGCTTCGACGAGGTTCTCTCCTCGGTGGGCTTCGGCCGCCTCGACGCGGCCGCCCTCGTGGAGAAGCTCATCCCGCCCGAACTCCGGGGCAAGCCGCAGACCGTGGCGGCGAAGCCGGCCCGTTCGGTCACCCCCAACGACGCCCGCATCTCCGTGCAGGGCGTC
Source organism: Vicinamibacteria bacterium (assembly GCA_035432945.1). Taxonomy (GTDB): domain Bacteria; phylum Acidobacteriota; class Vicinamibacteria; order Fen-336; family JAGNNV01; genus JAGNNV01. The sequence goes on from DAORUA010000462.1 coordinate 2,122, forward strand.
GACCACCTTCTCGTCTACCGGGCCCGCTGCTGCGCGCCGATTCTCGGCGACCCCATCATCGGCTACATCACGCGCGGCCAGGGCGTGTCCGTCCATTCCGTGAACTGCCCCAACGTGAAGAACGCGATGGTGGACGCGCAGCGCCGGGTGCCGGTTTCCTGGGACGCGACCCCCGGGGAAACCTACCCGGTGCGCCTCTCCGTCGAAGTGCACGACCGGCCCGGCCTGCTCGCGGCCATGACCACCGCGGTCTCCGACAAGGGCGGCGACATCCGCCGCGCGGAGGCCCGCACCTACGACGATCGTCCGGGCATGGTGGACCTCGTGGTCCGGGTGCGCGACCTCGACCACCTCAAGGCGCTGGTGCGCTCGGTGAAGGATATTTCCGGCGTCGCCCGGGTCGAGAGAACCTCTCTCGCCGACGCGCCTCAATAGGAGTCTTGAAACAAATGCCCAAGAAGATCGTGCTGACCGACAAAGCCCCGGCCCCCATCGGCCCCTACTCCCAGGCGGTCAGCGTGGGCGACCTTTTGTTTCTCTCCGGACAGATTCCCCTCGATCCGAAGAGCGGCGAACTCGTCGACAGCGACATCGAGGCCGCGACCACGCGCGTGCTCGAGAACATCCGCGCCGTGCTCGAATCCGAAGGGCTCGCCTTCCGCCACGTGGTGAAGACCACGGTGTTCATGAAGGACCTGGCGCTCTTTCCGCGGATGAACGCGGTCTACGCGACCGCGTTCCCCGAGAACCCGCCGGCGCGGTCCACGGTGCAGGCCGCGGCTTTGCCGAAGGGCGTGTCCGTGGAGATCGAAGT
>DAORUA010000463.1:0-2929 GCA_035432945.1 Vicinamibacteria bacterium
CGAGATCGGGAGCACGGGAATCTTCGTGATGCTCTTCGCGTCCTTGATGGCGAGGCGCGTGACTCCCTCGGTGGCTCCGGCGCCCGGCGTCAATGGATCGCCGGGGTTGGAGGCCGCGAAGTCCATGACGCTTCCCCGCTGCACACCCGTCGCGGGCCGCATCGGTCCCTTCGGGAAGACCTCGTCCACGAAGTAGCCGTCGTCGCGCGGATCCGAGTAGATGATGCAGCCGATGGCGCCATGCTCGGCCGCGACCTTGGGCTTGATCCCGCGCCAGGAGTTTCCATACCGCGCGATCACGATCGCGCCCTTGACCGAGACGCCGAGACGCTCGAGCCTCTCGTAGTCCTCGGGCAGGCCGTAGTTCACATAGACGAGCGGACCGGTGACGTCGCCGTCGGCCGAGTACGAGTTGTAGGTGGGAAGCTGTTCGGTCTTCTGGCTGGAGGTGGGGTCGATGGCGAGCGCCGGCTCGTCGAGGGAAGCCACGAAGCGCTTCGGCTCGACCATCTCCAGGAGACGTTCCTTCGGGGTGGGAAAGAGGACGTCGAAGGTCTCGATCCGGGCGTCCCAGCCGTATTCCTTGAAACGGGCGAGGATCCACTCCGCGTTCTGCTTCCCGTACGCGGAGCCCACGTGATGGGGCCGGGCCGAGAGCAGCTTCATGGACTCGCGCAATCGGGCCGCGTCGGGAATGGCGCGGAGCTTCTCCTCCCACTCCCTCTGCTTCACCGAACTCTCGGGCTTGAAGCCGCGGAGGGCGGCGTCCTCGCCTGACGCCGATCCGGCCAACAGAAACACCGACACCAAAGCCGCGTACAGACGATTCATGAGAGCCTCCACAATGCCCGGTCCGACGCTGACGCGCGACCAGGGGACACTCTGATGTTAGACGGGCGGCCCGCGGTTGAAGTGCGCCTGCGGACTGGCGTAGGGTTCCCGGTCGGTGGCTGCGGCCCTTCACACCAACTCTGATTGAGCCCGCGAGACGCCGCACCTCGCGATGCGCCTTCAAGCTCCTGTCCAACGACGACACGCCCTCCCGGGACTCCTCGGCCTGTTCGCCGTGGCCCTGATGGTCCCCCGGCCCGCCGCGGCCCTCGATCCGACGAAGGCCCTCACCCAGTACGTGCACAGCGTCTGGCAGACCGACGACGGCCTGCCCCAGAACAGCGTCTACACCAGCGTACAGACCCGGGACGGCTACCTGTGGCTCGCGACTCAGGAAGGGCTCGTCCGCTTCGACGGCGCCCGCTTCGTGGTGTTCGACCGCAGGAACACGCCCGAGCTCGGCAACAACTTCATCCTCTCCCTGATGGAGGATCGGGCCGGCCGCCTGTGGATAGGCACCGGCGACGGCGTGGTGCGCTACGAGGCCGGGGCTTTCACGCGGTTCACCGCGACGGACGGCGTGCCCGCGGGGCAGGTGAAGTCCCTGCTCGAGGACCGGCGCGGGCGTCTCTTCGTGGGCACCATGGGCGGCGGCCTCGCGCGCCTTGAAGGGGGCCGCTTCGTGCGGGAGGCCGGAACGGAGGCGCTCTCGACCCGCCGGGTGCAGGCCTTGATCGAGGATCGCGAGGGCGCCCTGCGCATCGGCACCGAAACCGGGCTCGCGCGTCTCCTGGATGGCCGCCTCTCCTGGCTTCGGCGTCAGGACGGTCTCTCTCACGACGACGTCAGCGCCTTGTACGAGGGCCGCGAGGGGGCGTTGTGGATCGGCACCACCGGGGGCGGCCTGAACCGCATGAAGGACGGCCGGATCACCGCGTTCAAGGTGAGACAGGGCCTGTCGAACGACTCGATCAACGCGATCATGGAGGACCGCGACGGGAGCCTGTGGGTCGGAGCCCGCGGAGGGGTGAACCGGCTACGCGAGGGTCGCTTCACCGCGTTCACCACCCGGGACGGGCTCTCCAGCGAGTTCGTGTTCTCGATCCAGGAGGACCGCGAGGGCAGCCTGTGGATCGGCACCGGGGGCGGCGGGCTCAATCGCCTGCGCGACGGACGCCTCACCCCCTGGACCACGAAGGAAGGCCTCACCAACGACTTCGCCCGCTCCTTCGAGGAGGGCCGCGACGGGAGCCTCTGGATCGGCACCGACGGCGGCGGGCTCAACCGGCTGAAGGACGGCCGGATCACCGCGGTCACCACGAGGCAGGGACTTTCGAGCGACTTCGTCGAGCGCGTGTTCGAGGACGCGGCGGGCGTCCTCTGGATCGGCACCTCGGGAGGCGGCCTCAACCGGATGCAGGACGGCAGGCTCACCGCCTTCACCACGAAGCAGGGGCTCGCGAACGACTACGTCGTGTCGATCTGCGAAGACCGCGATGGCGGCCTGTGGATCGGAACGCGCGGCGGATTGAGCCGCCTCGAGAACGGGCGGATCAGCTCGCTGACCGTGAAGGACGGCCTCACCAACGACGTGGTGCGGGCCCTTCACCAGGATCGCGAGGGAGCGCTGTGGATCGGAACCGAGGGGGGAGGCCTCAACCGGCTCAAGGACGGAAAGCTCACCTCCTTCACCACCGCCACCGGACTCTCGAGCGACAACATCGTTTCCATCCGCGAAGACGGCGACGGCGCCCTGTGGATCGGCTCGCGCGGCGGCGGACTGATGCGTTACCGCGCGGGCCGGTTCGCCGCCATCGGCACCCGGCAGGGCCTCTTCGACGACTCGGTGTTCGCGGTGCTGGAGGACGGCGCAGGACGGATGTGGATGAGTTCCAACAAGGGGATCTTCCGCGCCGAGAAGGCCGAAATCGAGGAAGCGATGGACGGCAAACGGGCACTCGTGACTTCGGTCGCCTATGGAACCGCGGACGGAATGAAGAGCGCGGAAGGCAACGGCAGTTCCTCCTCCGGCCTCGCGGCGCGGAATGGGATGTTGTGGTTCGGGACGATCGGCGGCGCGATTCAGCTCGACCCGGAG
>DAORUA010000464.1:0-2920 GCA_035432945.1 Vicinamibacteria bacterium
AGCTCGATATCCCCGCCGTCGATGGCCAGCACGGTGCGAAGACGCGACCTTGCCTGGATCCCATCGGCCTCGGCGAGGGCCACGCGCCGCAAGGCTCCCTTGTAGGCGGTTTCCGCGCGAAGGACGTCGACCCGGGTGACTTCGCCGGCGTCGAAGAGCGACTGGGCCTGAGCGATGCGCTTCTCGGCAAGCGTGGCCGCCTGGCGCTCGACCTCGGCGAGGGCATCGGCCTGAACCGCCAGGGCGTACTCGGCGATCACGCGCAGGGCGAGGCGATCGCGGTTGCCGCGCTTCCCGTCCCGGGCGAGGGTCACGCCCTCCTTCGACTGGTAGTAGAGCCGGAACTCGCGGCGGCCCGCGTAGACGGGCTGCTGGAGGGTCACGCGGGTGGACCAGTCGGCGCCGGGAAGGATGACCCGCGAGTCTTCGACCGACCCGAACGACACTTCCTGCGTGTTCTTGATCAGGCTGCCGGTGACGCTGATGCGCGGCAGCACGAGCGACTTCGTGGCCACACGCTGAGCTTCGGCTGCCTCGATCTCATCCTCGGCGCGAATCGCGGAGGGCGAGAGCAGGAACGCGCGTTCGAGGGCCGCCCTCAGGGTGAGGCGAGGCGCGCCGGGGGCCGGCGGGGGTGGGGTTGGGGCCTGGCTCGCGAGCGAGGCGGCCAGAATCAGGTGGATCATGACTTCTTTCTTCTCCCTGACAATCCGTTCAGCAGGAGGTCGGACAGGAACTCGGCATTGCTCTCGAGGCTCGGCCCGGCGGTCTCCGGAATCCGCCGGAACAGGAAGGCCACGAGCGCCTCGGAAAAGAACAGGGCCAGCCGGCGAGCGTCCGCCTTGTTCTCGATCTGTTCCTCGAAATAGCGGGTGAGGCGGTCGAGGTAGATCTGCTTCTCCGGCGGGGGCGTCTTGGCCCGGGCGTCGCACAGGGCGGCGTCGCGTCCCCCGGGGAAACGAAGCTCGAAGTGAACCCGGTACAGGTCGCGGCGCTCGTCGAAGAACCGAAGCTGGGCGAGGACGAGTTCACGGAGGGTCTGCTCGAACGGAAGCGACCGGGCGAAGACATCCTCGATCTTGACCAGAAGCTGGGCGAGACCCCTCTCGCTCACATGCTGAAGGAGTTCGTCGCGGTCCTTGAAGTAGAGGTAGAGAGTCCCCTTGGAGATCCCCGACTCGTCGGCGATGTCCTGCATGGTCGCTGCGCCACCCTTGCGGGCGATCGCGCGAACCGCGCCTTCGGTGATGGACTCGACACGGAATCGCTCGAGGACGGTTTCTCTGGTGTCTGACGGGTGGGTCACTTGGGTTACCAAGCGGTCAGTTTACTGACCGGCTGGTCATTCGCCAAGTGTTTTCAAGGATCAGACCGGGGCGGTGGGCCCCACTCGGGCACGATACTCGGCCGCGACGCGCCACGAAGCGAAGGCGAACGCCGGCTGGGCCGCGAGGCTCAGCAGGAACACAAGGATATGAATCCAGATGGTTTGAGACGTGAATAAACGGAGTCCCACCACAAGAATCATCGCGAAGGCGCTCAGCGCGAAGAGTCCGGCCGCCATGTGGAGCTGCCTCTTCCAGCCGAGGGCTCCGGCCCCGAGGCAGATGACGATATGGGCCGACAGAGACAGGGCGACCAGAGCGCGGCTCCAGGCGTCGCCCCCGACCGAAGCGTTGAGGTAGAAGGCCGCGATCAGGAAGAGCCAGGAGATGAGTGTGGGCGCAATCCAGGGATCGCGGCTCACCCGCGGTCCGTCGGCGTTCGCCCGGGCCCGCATCACTGCGGCCGCCATCAAGGCGAACCCTGGAGCGCCAAAGACGTGGAGCGTGGCGGCCAGGAGCCGAATCTGCTCGCCCGTGACCGCGAGCGCCAGATTCGAGGCAGCGCCCGCGAGGCCCCCGAGAATCACGAGGACGAGGCCCGAAAGGGCGAGGCGCCGGCAGCGGTGATCGAGCCTGTCCACGAGCTGGGCCAGGAAGAAAAGCCCCAGGGAGAGGAAGAAGAGCGGCGCGAGGTCGAGAAGCGCCAGGGCGATTGCGAGAGCCTTCAAAGCGATTGATTTTACGGGGTCCGCCCGGGAGCACGCGGAAAACTCCCCCGTCCGGGCGGCGGCCCTGCGAGTCGGACGGGCAATGCGGCCCATACTTATCGCGTTTAGTGATAACCTCGAAGCGAGATGCTTCTCGACTACCTCGTCACCGGCCGTGTTCGCCTGCAATTGCTTCGTCTGCTCTGGGGCGAGGGCGCTCGCGGGACGGTGAGTGAATTGGCGCGGGCGGCGCGGACGAGCTTCGCCGCCGCCCACAAAGAGCTGGCGGCCATGGAAGCCGTCGGTCTGGTGTCCGCCCGCCGTGCAGGGGGGCGCGCGCAGTACGCAGCAAGACCCGACTACCCCGAGGCACGGCTTCTTCGAGGACTGCTGGCGAAGGCAGATGCCGAAAGCCACTCGAACGCCGGAAGCGCTGCCCGCGACAACGACGACCAGGCGGCAATGGACTTCCTTTCCGCGCATGGAGCGCCCTGGGGCGCCGGCGCTCCCGGGTCGGCTGGGCTCGACGCGGAGGCACTGACCCTTCACTGTCTCGACCTGGCCCGGCGGGACGCCACGGTGGCGCGCGTCCTCCCCCTTGTCCTGTGGCGCCTTCGCGCCACGCTCGACTGGGACAAGCTCGTCGAACAGGCAAAGGCGCGAGGCCAGGCTCACGTCCTCGGTCTATTCCTCGAAATCGCGGGGAGGTTCGGCGGAGACAAAGCCCTGCGCTCGCTGTCGCGACGTCTCCGCGATCGGCGCCGCACGCGGCCACGTCTGTTCTTCCTGCGGCCCCATGGGCCGGAGGCGCTGCGCACGGCGCGGCGCAACACCCCCGCCCCTGCGCGCCGATTCGGCTTCACCATGAACCTCGGACTCGACAGTTTC
>DAORUA010000465.1:0-2913 GCA_035432945.1 Vicinamibacteria bacterium
CAGGAGCACGGCCATCGCGGGGAGACTACACCCGGGGCGGCGCTACCAGCCGGTCCAGATCGGGCCGTCGCCGAAGTCCCACAGGATGTACGCCCGGAACTCCTTCGGCTTCGGTCCCTCGCTCGGCCGCAGGGGAATCCCCATGCCCACGGAAGCGATCACGTGGCCGAGCTTGTTGAGCGCCTTCGACAGGCCGATCACCGCGGTCTGCTCGTGGGTCTCGTTCGCCCAGTTGTAGGTGCCGACCAGTTCCAGGGCGGCGATGAACCCGGTGCGCGCGAGGCCGATGGGAGGGAGCGAATAGCCGACCGCGTACTTGAACGTCCGCGACGCCCGATCGGTGTCCGCGGGAAGCTCGGCCGACAGCTTGGTCTGGAACACCGTGGACCCGATGCCCTGGCCGAAGGACAGGAACGGCACGAACACGGTGGTGCCCGAGCCAAGCTCCTTCTGCTCGCTGCCGGTGGGCAGCGCGACCTCGAGGCCGCCGGAGAGGATCCGGTGCTTCGAAGGATTGAAGGAGAGCACGTACTTGCCCGAAACCACCACGTCCCCGACCCCCGCGCCATACCCCGCGTCCGTAGCGGTGGGCCGGATCGGAAACTCCAGTTCGTACTGGAAGCGGGGCCCGAGGCGGTTCTCGTAAACGAACTCCAGCTCGGTCTCGCCCTCGTCGGGAACCATCTTCGTCTTCATCACCACTTCGGCTTCGGGAAAAGCCTTCCCGGTGGCGAGGAGACGGCGGAAGTTCAAGTCGCCGGGCGGGTAGCGGTCGGCGGTCGCGCAGAAGGTGCGGAGGTAGGCCACCACCGCATCGAGCTCGTCGGGCGGAAAGGCCTCGCCGAAGGCGGGCATGATGTCGGCGAGACCGTGCTTCGGACCGCCGTTCACCACCACCGACTTCCAAAGCGCGGACGGCTCGGCCGTGGTCCCGCAGTCGGCGAACGAAACCGGACGGACCTCGCTCTCCCACTCGGGGTTGCCCGCCCCATCCTTGCCGTGGCAGGCAATGCAGGCGGTTTCATAGACTTCCTTGCCCTTGGCGAGCTGGGCGGTATTCGAGGTGGCCCAGCCGGTCAGCAGGGCGAGTGCCAGGAGGCTCATGAAGGGCGCGCTACTTGAGCGTGTACGTCAGTTCGACGTTCCCGGCCGCGCCGGCCTTGACCACGACCTTGCCGGTCATGAGCTTGAGGGTCGGGTGCTGCGCTTCGATCTCGTATTCGCCGGGCGGGACATTGGGAATCTCGAACGAACCATCTTCCTTCGTGGTGGTGAAGAAGGGATGATCGAAGACCGCGATGTACGAGCGCATCCAGGGATGGACGTCGCAACTCACCGGGAAGAAAGTCTCGGGCTTGTCGAACTTCTTCTCGGTCTCCATGCCCTTGCGGGGCTGGCCCACGTTGAAGCCCTCGTTCACCACCGGCCGGGGATGGATGTTGTGGAGGGTCTCGTCGCTGTTGCGCATCTTGAGGGGCTGGCCGACCATGAGACCGATCACCGCGGGGGTGTACATGCAACCCTGCTGGTCGAGCAGGACCGGGGTGGTGAGAGGCGGGAAGGTGCCCTTCACCTTCGTCTTGATGGAGACGATCACGTTCACGAGGCCGCCGTTCTTCCCGTCGATCTGCCGGCGCTCGGCGCCGTTCGGGTTCGCGGTCTGGCAACGAGGGTCGGCCGTCATGCGTATCTTCATCGGCTCGGGAACCACGCCCTTGAAGAGGATCCGGCCGGTGATCTTTCCGTTGGCCTGAGCCTGGGCCTGGGGGACTCCCGCCCAAACGGCCAGGGCTGCGGCGGAAGCGAGAACGAGGAGGGATTTGGATCGCATCCGGCAATGATACCGGGGCGCGGCGCCCCTCGTTATCTGGACAGGGCCACCGCGATGAGAATCGCGCGCTGCGTTCCCTTCCACGAGTCCGTGGTGTCGAACCTCTCGGTGAGGGCGTGGGCGTCCTTGCCCTCGCCTCCGCCGTCGATGGTGATGGCGGGAATGCCCAGGCTCATGGGAACGTTCGAATCGGTGGAGCCGGTGCTCCATTCGATCGGAATGCCGAGGGCCTTCGTGACCGAGGCCGCGGCGGTCACCGCGTAGTCCGTCGCGGGGGTGGCGCCCGGAGGCCTGATACCGACGCTCTTCTTCTCGACCGTGATCGTGCCGTCGGTCCAGCGCTTGTTCTCCGCGGCCGCCGCGGCATCGGCGGCGGCGAGGAATTTCGCGTGCACCGCGTCGAGCGACGCCTTGTCATGCGAGCGCATGTCGACTTCGGCCCAGGCTTCGAAGGGAATGGAGTTGACCGAGGTCCCTCCGCCGATCCGGCCCACGTTGAAGGTGGTCTTAGGCTCCTTCGCCACCTGGAAATCCGAGATCTCGGCGATGGCGCGGCCGAGGGCATGGATGGGATTCACCCGGCCGAAGGCGCCGTAGCTGTGGCCGCCGGGGCCCTTGTAGGCGAGGCGATAGCGGAAGCTGCCGACCCCTACGTGGGTCATCCCGAGGCCGGTGCCGTCCACGGACACGAACCGGTCGATCCGACCCTTGAGGGTGTCGTTGAAGAGCGCCTTCGCGCCCCGCAGGTCGCCCAGGCCTTCCTCGCCCACATTCCCGACGAACGTGATCGGGCCCTCGGTGACCACCTTCGCCTCGTTCATGGCGCGGACGACGCCGATCAGCACGGCCAGGCCGCGGCAGTCGTCGCCGATGCCCGGGCCCTTCAGCCAAGCCCCCTCTTTCGTCACCTTGACGTTGGTCTCGGCGGGGAAGACGGTGTCGAGATGGGCGGCGATGACCAGGTGCGGCTTCGGACCCTTGCCGGGCCGTTCGCCCAGGACGTTCCCGACCGCGTCGATCCGGACATTCTGCAGGCCGAGCTTCGTGAAGATGCTCTTGAACTCGAGACCGCGCTTCTCCTC
>DAORUA010000466.1:0-2899 GCA_035432945.1 Vicinamibacteria bacterium
GGCGGCCCGCGGACTACGCCTTCGAGGACCGTCTGCTCGCGCAGGGATAGCCAGGGCTACCGCTTTGTCGGCGCCAGCCGTTCGAGTTCCTCGAACCAGTTCAGCACGACCTTGACCGAGCCGCGGTCGCCCTGGCCATCGGCCCACGTGTTCGATGACACGCGCCGGGTGAGGACGAACTCACGCCCATCCGGGGTGATGTCGTAGTTGAGTTGAGCGGCCGCGGTGGTGTTGCTTGGATGGTTGCCCGGAACCCGCCCGGCCCGGCCCACGGTCAAGCTGCCCTGAAACGTCATCGCCGTGGACACCAGCGTGCCCCCCTGGCCGCCCCAGTAGAACAGTTCCTTCCCATGGGGCGACCAGAAGGGGTGGTGACTCGTGTCCCTGTCCGCGGAGATCTGATACCGGGCGCCGGTCGCGGGCACCGGCTGCACGAAGATCGCGTTCGGCACGCTCGCCCCCAGCCCACGCAGGCCGTAGGCGATCCACTTCCCGTCCGGGGACAGCGCGGAGTTGAGGGGGGCGTTGGACGCTACCTCGCCGAACCGGGCCGTGCTGCCGTCGCGCATCGACCGCAACCAGAGTTCCGCCCGGTCCTGACCAAGCACGGAGTACGACAGGGTCTGGCCATCGCGCGACCACGACTCCGGGATGTGAATGGTGCCGGCCTCGGCGGCGGTGAGTCGCTCCGCGTCCCCGGACCCGTCCGCGGCCTGGACGTAGATGGAGGCCGCGCCGTCGCGGTCGGACTGGAAGGCCACGCGCTTTCCGTCCGGTGACCACACCGGGATGCGGCTCCGACCCGCGAAAGTGAGCCGCCGGATCGCGAAGGCTTCGGACAGGTCGTAGATCCAGACCGCCGCCTCGTCCTGCTCGTTGGCGCTCAGGGCCAGCTGCCGGCCGTCTGGAGAGATCCTCGGCCCCTCATAGCCTTTCGGCGGGAGTTTGAGGATGCGTTCCCGGCCGGAGCGGTCCGCGAGGACGACCTCCTTCTCGTTCGACGGGGCGACCGGTCCGGCGAGGTAGATGAGCGTGCCGTTCGCCGACACGTCGACGTACGCCCGCGGCCGGAGCAGGCCGCCCTGGTTCCGCCGGGCCACGCCCTGGATAACCGGAACCGGCGGCCCGGTGACGCGCATGGCCCTCGCGTCGAACGCGACCGCGAACCAGATCCCTTCGACCGCATACGCGAGATGGCCGGTGGGCAGATACCGCGGATCGCTTCCGGAGGCGGCGACCACGGTGCGCTTTTCGGATGAGAGGGACTGCGCCACGATGCTGGCCCGCGCCCAATCGGCCCGCTGGAGCCCGGTGGCGAGCGAGAAGATCAGCGCGTCGCCTCCCGGCAGGATTCTTGGCGTGCCCGCGTACTCGCCCGGGGCCAGCTTGACGATCTGTTCCACCGGCCCGCCGGTTGCCGCCACCCGCGCGATGCCCTGGGCGCCGAGGGCGCAGTAGACATGCTCGTCTGGCCAGCTGCAGCCCACCGCGTCGGCCTTCAGGTCCGCCACGTCGACGACCACGCCCCCGGCCAGCGAGACGCGCTTGAGCATGGCGCCTGACACGAACGCGAGCGACTCTCCGTCGGGGGAGAAGGCGATGTCGCTCATGCCCTGCAGATAGGGAATTCTCAGGGGCACGGCATCGAATTCCGACATCGATCGGACTTCCAGCGTGCTCCCACGTCGCATGAAGACGCGGCTTCCATCGGGCGAAAGGGCCAGATCGTCGGGAGTCGCGGGGGTTTCGATGGCGAGTCGGCTCACCCGGGTCACGCCTGCGGGTACCCGAATCCCACTCAAGTGGCTCAGGAGCCCCAGCATGGCCGCGCCGGCGACCGCCGCTCCGCCCAGGGGCAGCATTCGTCGCCAGGTCGGGACGGCGGGCTTCATCAGCGCGGACTCCCGGTCCAGCGACCCGGGCTCATCGAGTTCGTGCCGGAATCCGCCGATCCATCCCAATCGCCGCTTGGCATCGCGTTCGAGACAGCGGCGAAGCAGGCGCTTGACCGTGGGCGGCGTGTCCCTGGGCAGGAGGGCCCAGTCCGGATCGGTCTTCAGGACCGCGGCCAAGGTGTCGCTCACCGTCTCGCCCGCGAAGAGGCGCGTTCCCGCGAGCATCTCGAAAAGCACCACGCCGAAGGCCCAGATGTCCGCCCGCCGGTCGACCGCTTTCCCCCGCGCCTGCTCCGGGCTCATGTAGGCCGCGGTGCCCATGATCATCCCGGCCTCGGTCATGTGACGCGACATCGTGGGGGAATGGGAGAGATGGGAATTAGCACCGGACGACGAGGCCTCGCCTTCGAGGGCCTTGGCCAGGCCGAAGTCGAGGACCTTGACCTTGCCCTCGGGCGTGACCTTGACGTTCGCCGGTTTCAGGTCGCGATGGATGATGCCCCGCTCGTGAGCCTCCTCGAGCCCGTCGGCGATCTGCCGGGCGATCGCGATCGCTTCATCCACGGGGATGGCGCCGCGCTTCAGCCGCTCGGCCAGGTCCTCGCCTTCCACCATCTCCATGGCGAGGAAGTGCGCGGTCGATCCGTCGGGAAGCGTCGCGCCATCGAAGCCGAAGATCTGCGCGATGTTCGGATGATTGAGAGAGGCGAGCACCTGCGCCTCACGCTTGAAACGGCCGAGCCGCTCCGCGTCGCTCGCCATGACCGCGGGCAGCACCTTGATCGCGACGTCGCGGTTCAGGGTTCCGTCGCGTGCGCGGTACACCTCGCCCATCCCTCCCGCGCCGATGGCGGCGATGAGGTCGTAGGGTCCGAGACGCGTTCCGGGCGGGAGCGGCATTAACCAAACAGTCTAGTGTTTCCGGGGACCGGTCTGGGTTGGTAGTGGGGGGAGGGGGTTGCTTCGTGCCCCAAGGGCAGGCTTCGCGCTCGCGGTACCAACGG
>DAORUA010000467.1:0-2888 GCA_035432945.1 Vicinamibacteria bacterium
CCGACCGCGTCCGTCGCACCTGGATGCTGGGCACGGCCACCGCGTTCTGGTCGCTGGCCACCGGGGCCATGGGCTTCGTCACCGGATTCGGATCGCTCTTCGCCTCGCGCATGGCCGTGGGCATCGGCGAAGCCGCGCTCAGTCCGGGCGCCCTGTCAATGATCGCGGACAGCTTCCCGCGGAAGAAGCGGGGCGCTCCGATCGCGGTCTACTCCACAGCCCTCGCCCTCGGGGCCGGCCTCGCCTCCCTGCTCGGCGCCTCCATCCTGGCCTACGCGAAACAAGTCCCCGACCTGCACTTCCTCGGCATCGGCCCGCTCTCTCCCTGGCGGTTCACCTTCCTGGCGGTGAGCCTGCCCGGCTTCGTCATCGCTCCCCTCTTCTTCCTCCTCCGTGAACCGCCCCGCGGCCTCGACGACGTGGAGGGAGAGAAGCCGGTTCGGGGCCTCGGCGATGGCCTCGCCTGGGTGAAGGGACGATTCGCCACCTACCTCGGGCTCGTCTCCCTGGTCTGCGTCATGACCATCATCGCCTACGGCCAGGGCGGCTGGAACGCTTCGCTGTTCGAGCGGAACTGGGGATGGGCTCCCGAGCGCTTCGCCACCGTCAACGGTCTGATCAACCTGCTCGTGGGTCCCCTCGCGGTCCTCGCGGCCGGCCGCTGGGCCGACGCCTGGTCGAAACGCGTCCCCGACGCTCCCCTGCGCGTTCTCCTCGTGGGCGCCCTGGTCATGATCCCCTGCGCCGCCGCGGCTCCGCTCATGCCCACCGCGACCCTGGGCTTCGTGTTCCTGGCCCTCGCCACCGCCGGCATCGGCATGGTGTCCGCGGTGGGCGTGCTCTCGGTCCTCGAGATCACCCCGGCCGCGGTGCGGGGCCAGGTGGTGGCTCTCTATTACATGGCCATCAGCCTGTCCGGCCTCTTCCTCGGGCCGCCGGTGGTCGGGTGGCTCTCCGACCACGTCTTCGGGCCGCAGCAACTGAGATGGGCGGTGGCCACCCTGCCCCTTCTGTTCGGCGCCCTGCCGCTCCTCCTCGCCTCCCGCACGCGCGCGCTGTACCTCGAGGCCCTGGCCCGGCAGAAGTAGCCGGATCCCGGGAGCGAGGGTCGCCACACTTGACACCTCCGCCGGGGTTCGCCTACGCTCCGCCCCGGTCGTTCGATTGTTATAAACATAAGACAACTCCCGGCCACTCTGGAGGAAACACCATGGCGGATCCCGCAGTCGGGCCCGAGCTTGATCTCCTTAAGAAGGATGTCGGCGAATGGGAGGCCACCATCACCGTCACGCCCGGGCCGGGCGCCGCCCCGCAGGAGTCGACCGGCCGCCTGGTCGGCCGCCTGATCAGCGGCGGGCGATGGCTGGTCACGGACTTCAAGAACCACACCACCGGCTTCGAAGGCCACGGCATCTACGGCTACAACGCCGCCGCGAAGCGCTACGTCGGCACCTGGGTGGACGACATGCGCAGCAACATCTACGTGGGCGAGGGCGAGTGGGACGCGACCTCCCAGACCATGACCTACACCTGGAGCGCGGCCATGCCGAACGGCCAGGCCATGACCTGGAAGGAAACCTCGGAGACGGTTTCCGAGAACGAGCGGGTCTTCCGCGTCCTCTTCCCCGGACCCGACGGCGCCGAGTTCGAGATGATGCGCGTCTTCTATCGCCGCGTCTAAACCTTTTCCCGCTTCAAAGAGTCCCATCCATACCTTCTGAAAGGAACCCCTACCCGCAAATGAACAACCACCGAACCACTTCGCTCTCCCGGGCGACCCTGGCCATCGCTCTGGCCCTTCCCCTCGTCGCCCGGGCCCAGGCCCCCGCGGCCGCCCCGGCTCAGCCCGCGGCCGCCAAGGAACTGCCGGTCCGGATCATCCCTAATCTGGGCGAGGCCGCGGAGTTCTACTTCTCTCCCGACGGCAAGAGCCTCATCGGCAACGCCAAGCGCGAAGGCGACACCACGCATCACGTCTACACCACCACCCTCGACGGCACGAAGATCGTGAAGATCAACGACAAGGGCGAGGATGCGTGCTCCTTCTACTTCCCGGACGGCAAGCGCTTGCTCTGGACCTCCACCCGGGACCTCACCGACCTCCCCAAGGGCAACTGGTCCGATCCGAAGCAGTACCCGAAAGGCGCCGAGCTCTATGAGTCCGACCTCGAGGGCAAGAACGTGAAGCGCCTGACCAACAACCAGCAGTACGACGCCGAGGCCGCGGTGTCGCCCGACGGCAAGTGGATCCTCTTCGGCCGCGACACCGACGGGAAGATGGACCTCTGGGTGATGAAGTCCGACGGCACCGAACCGAAGCAGGTCACGTTCACCGAGGAGTGGCAGGAGGGCGGGGCGCAGTTCCTGCCCGACAGCAACACCATCCTGACTCGGGCCTGGAAGCGCGCGGACGAGGGGCAGCGCATGATGCCCATGCAGATCTTCACGGTGAAGCGCGACGGGTCCGACCGCAAGCAGATCACAAGCGAGGCCGGCACCAACTGGGCGCCCTTCCCCGCTCCCGACGGCAAGCACTTCGCCTTCGTGAAGATCCTCACCGACACCCCCCGCCCCAACTGGGAGATCTTCATGATGAACATCGAGACCGGGAAGCAGACCCGTCTCACCTACAACCCCGGGTTCGATGGCTTCCCCGCGATCTCTCCCGACGGCAAGCTGCTGGCCTTCTCCTCCGGCCGCGACGCCAAACCCGGCGAGCGCACGCTCTACGAGTACGTGATGGACATCAGTTCGCTCGGAATCGTTCCCGTGAAGAAGTAGAGCCCGACCGGTACGAACCCGCGGCCGCCCGAAAGGCGGCCGTTTTCGTTCCAGCAGGGTGCTGAAGAAGCCCTTCTACGGCCGTCATCCCGGCGAAAGCCGGGATC
>DAORUA010000468.1:0-2887 GCA_035432945.1 Vicinamibacteria bacterium
TTCCCGCCCGAGGACATCATCTTCGACCCCAACGTGCTCACCGTGGGCACGGGCATCGAGGAGCACGCGAATTACGTGGTCTCCTTCATCGAGTCCACCCGCCTCATCAAGGAACGTTGCCCGCACGCGAAGGTAAGCGGCGGCATCAGCAATGTGTCCTTCGCGTTCCGCGGCCAGAACGCGGTGCGCGAGGCCATGCACACCGCCTTCCTGTATCACGCGGTGAAGGCGGGGCTCGACATGGGCATCGTCAACGCCGGCCAGCTCGGCGTCTACGAGGAGATCGACCGCGAGCTGCGCGACCTCGTCGAGGATGTCCTCCTCAACCGCCGGCCCGATGCGACCGAGCGTCTTCTGAACCACGCCTCGTCGATGAGCGTGGGCGGCGAAGCGAAGAAGATCGCGGCGGAGACCTGGCGCAGCCTGCCCCTCGAGGGCCGGCTCCAGCATGCCCTGGTGGCCGGCAACGCCGATCACATCGAGGCCGACGTGGCCGAGGCGCTCAAGAAGTACGGCAAGCCCTTGACCGTCATCGAAGGCCCCCTCATGGACGCCATGAGCGTGGTCGGCGACCTTTTTGGTTCCGGCCGCATGTTCCTGCCCCAGGTGGTGAAGAGTGCGAGGGTGATGAAGAAGGCGGTGGCCTGGCTCCAGCCCTACCTCGAGGCCGAGAAGGCGACGAGCTCGGCGGCGGGGAAGGTCCTGCTCGCCACGGTCAAGGGCGACGTCCACGACATCGGCAAGAACATCGTGGGCGTGGTCCTCGCCTGCAACGGCTACGAGATCATCGACCTCGGGGTCATGGTCCAGTGCGACGAGATCCTGCGGGTCGCGAAGGAGCGCAAGGTCGACGTGATCGGCCTGTCCGGCCTGATCACGCCTTCCCTCGACGAGATGGTCCACGTGGCCTCGGAGATGAAGCGGCTCAAATTCACGATCCCCCTGCTGATCGGGGGGGCGACCACGTCCAAGGCCCACACCGCGGTGAAGGTCGCCCCCGCCTTCGACCAGCCCGTGGTCCACGTCCTCGACGCGTCCCGGGCGGTGGGAGTGCTCACGAGCCTCAAGTCCTCGGAACGGCAGGCCTATGTGGACGGCATCCACCGCGAGCAGGAGAAGCTGCGCGCGGATTACGCGAAGAAGGTGTCGCAGCGGGTCCTGGTCCCGCTCGCGGAGGCGCGGGCGAAGAGGCTTTCGACCGACTGGAAGAACTACACGCC
Source organism: Vicinamibacteria bacterium (assembly GCA_035432945.1). Lineage (GTDB taxonomy): Bacteria > Acidobacteriota > Vicinamibacteria > Fen-336 > JAGNNV01 > JAGNNV01. The sequence goes on from DAORUA010000468.1 coordinate 1,221, forward strand.
GCCCGAGCCGTCCTTTCTGGGCGTGAAGCACGTCGATGTTCCGGTGAAGGAGCTGATCCCGCTCATGGACTGGTCTCCCTTCTTCGCGGCCTGGGAGCTTTCCGGGACGTATCCGAAGATCTTCGACCATCCGAAGTGGGGGGAGAAGGCGAAGGAAGTCTTCGCCGACGGGCAGGTCCTGCTGAAGGAGATGTCGGCTCCGGGGGCGCTGCGCGTGCAGTCGAGCCTGGGGATCTTCCGCGCCGCGGCCACGCACCACGACGACATCGAGGTCCAGACCGAGGGCGGTCGCGTGGACCTGCACACCCTGCGGCAGCAGACGAAGAGAGCGGTGGACGAGCCGTACACCGCGCTCTCCGACCTGATTGCCCCCATCGAGAGCGGGATTCCGGATTCCATCGGCATCTTCGCGGTGGGCGTGACCGCGGGCCTTGACCAGATGGTGGCGCGCTTCGAGAAGGACCACGACGACTATCACTCGATCCTGGCCAAGGCCCTGGCCGATCGCCTCGCCGAGGCGGCGGCGGAGTGGACGCATCGCGAGGCCAGGAGAGCCTGGGGGATCGACACGGATCTCTCCATCGAGGATCTCGTCCGCGAGCGCTACCGGGGAATCCGGCCCGCGCCCGGGTATCCCGCTCAGCCCGACCACTCGGAGAAGGCGGCCCTCCTCGAGTTGCTGGGTGGAACCGCCGGGACCGGCATTTCCCTGACCTCGAGCTACGCCATGACCCCCGGAAGTGCCGTGTCCGGGCTCATCTTCTCCCATCCCGCGTCCAGGTATTTCACGGTGGGTCCGATCGGCGACGACCAGGCCGACGACTACGCCCGGCGCAAGGGACTCGAGACCAAAGACCTCGCGAGGCTCCTCGGCGCTTCGCTCGCATGACGCCACGGTGACGGCGGGGCGGCGGCTCCATGACCGGGATCCGGGCGGACGCGCGGTCGTGCGGGCTTTGAATGACGGTCATGCCCGAAAAACAGCCTCCGGATACTGGCGCTCAAGAAACTATATAAGAGATTTTTCTCTCCCGAAGATTTCTGAGAATTTCTTCGCCACAAGGAGCGCGGGCGCGATGAAGGTGACGCTCGCTCACTGGCGAAAAAGCCCAGTGGAAGCAGGGTTGACAGGCTTTCCAACCCCTCACTAGGCTTCGCGTCCCTCAAAGGCCTGCTCCGCGCAGCGTTGAGGCTCAAGCGTCCAAAACATGTTCGATCTCACATTCAGTCTTCTCGAGGGCGGCCTCCCCCAGCAGGGGCGGGTGGTCGTGCTCTTCCGCTTCACGACTCCGGCCAGGATCGTGAGATCGGGGATGCTGAATTTCGACCGGACGGAGCGTCGGTTCGTGGGACCCCAGCGCAATCCCCAACTCATGGACGCGGCCCTGGAGTTCATCCAGAGCGTCGAATCGGGCTCGACCCTTCCCAACCAGCAGACGGCCTGATCGAAGGCGCCGCGGCGACGAGCCGCGGCATCGCGAGGGCCCGGATCGCCATCGCGCCGCGTGTTAAACTCCGCTTTCCAAAGACCCGAGCCCTGGCGTGCCATTGCACCGGGCGATTCCTCCGGTCTCCAACGATCAAGGTGTTTCTTTAGATGTCTTCAGGCAAAGGCAGGACCATCGCGCCGGCGACCGGCAAGCTGGGCATTCTTCTCCCGGGCATGG
>DAORUA010000469.1:0-2886 GCA_035432945.1 Vicinamibacteria bacterium
AATTGCGGCAGCAGGCGGAGGGCCTCGAGCGCCTCCTCGCCTTCTTCAAGGTCTAAGGCGCGGAGAACCTGGCCCGGAAGGCCGAGGCCGCCCGGAGGTACACCTCGCGTCCCTCTGCGGTCGGAATCCGGTCCGCCGCTTCGGAAACCGCGAGGGGCAGGGCGTCGATCGGGGCCGGTTTGACGCGCCCCGGGCTCCTTCGCCGCGGAGGCCGGGGTGCCAACGGGCCTTCGACGAACGCGAGTGCGCGCGGGGCCAGTGGTCCCGCCGCCTGCTGGAGCCGGAAGACCAGGGTTCCCTTCAGGTCTCGCAGGGTCTTGAGCCACGAGGCCGAATCCGCCCGCACCCGCATGACCTCTCCCTGGATGCCGACAACCTCGGAGTGGTTGGCGAGAGCATCGCCGGTGATCGAGGGCCAGAGGGCCTTGAGCACGGCGAGGCGGTGCGGCTCGGCGGCGGCGAAGAATCGGGGAAGAGAGGAGGACAAGTCAGGGAATCCCTCCGAAGGGCGGCTTTCATTCTACGGTCCGGTTGTCCGCACCCCCGAGGGACGGTACGCTCTGCCCATCCCGTCGTAGACATCATCCATATCCCATTCCCGGAAGGAAGACCTCCGCATGAGAATCCACGTGTTTTTTCCCGCCCTCGTCCTGGCCGCAGCCGCCGCGGTCCCGCCCGCTCAAGCCGCACCGGAGCACAAGAACCTCCAGGTCCTCGACAAGAACATCTCGAAGGACGACCTGAAGAAGATGATGGAAGGCTTTGCCGCCCAGCTCGGGGTCAAGTGCCAGTTCTGTCACGTGGACGAGCTGTACGAGAAGGACGACAAGAAGCAGAAGTCGGACGCCCGCAAGATGATCAAGCTGGTCACGGAGATGAAGTCCCGGAAGCCGGAATTCTTCAAAACCACGGTCAAGGAGAACGCCATCCAGTGCTCGATGTGCCACCGCGGACGGCCCCAGCCCGAGGCCTTCGTGCCCTGAATATGAGGCATTCGCATCTCTGGTCGTCCCCGGTTCGGCCGGTGTAGCATCCGCCCCGTCAGGAGCCCATTCCGCGGCTCGATGACAGCCATTCTCCCTGCTTCACACCCGAGGTCCCCTCATGATCACCCAAGACCCCAGCGCCCGGGCCTTCCGCCTGGCCGAAATCGAAGAGATTCTGAAGGCCCAGGCCAAGCCCGAGGAGGCAGCGCTGCTCCTGAGCTTCTCCCGCGTCGTCTTCAACGAGATGCCCGACTCGATCGCCCTCGAAGGCAATGCGAAGAAGACCGCGGAAAGGCTGACCCAGCACTTCAATTTCTTCGTTTATGAGGTGCCGGAGGCTCACCAGGCCGGTTCCGGGGTTCCCGGGCTCCATGTAAAGGCCCGGAACAGCGGGGTTTCCGAGACCCGGGTGATCGGCGGCAAGTCCGTCTCGGCCGAGGTGACCGTGGTCGAGACCCACACCCTCGATGCGCCCTTCATCTTCGAGAGCCTGAAGAACTATTTCCGCAAGGCCGGCCTCCGCGTGGTGTCGTCGATCCACCCGATCCTGAGCGTCAAGCGGCAATGGGGGAAGGTGACCTCGGTGGCCGCCGCCTCGGAGGAGGGGACGAAGGAACTCCTCTGCCATTTCCGGATCGAGCGGGTGGAGGACAAGGACCGGCTCCGTGAGATCGAACTCGAGGTCCAGGCCGTCCTCAAGGCGGTGTTCGCGTCGGTCACCGACTTTTCCGCCATGCAGCGCGCGGTGGCCGAGGCGTCTGGAAGGATCCGCGATCGCAAGGCGGACAGCGCGCGTCAGGAGTCGGCCCGGGCGTTCCTGGAATGGCTCCGCGACGAGAACTACATTCTGCAGGGCGTCGCCCGCTACGCGGTGACGCCGGCCGGCGAACTGGATCGCAAGAGCGAGGTGTCTCTGGGCGTCCTGACCGACCCCGCCCTCCTCTCCGTCGTCTTCCCGGACATGGTGGACGAGATCGAGTCGCGGCTCCTGCCCGCGCCCGAAGACGACCGCATCGTGGTCATCGATTACGGGAACCACGCGACCGCCATCCATTCCCTGGACCCGGTCGATGACATCGTGATCCGGGAGTGGGCCGAGGACGGGTCGCTCAAGGCGATCACCCTCCTTCTGGGCCGTTTCTCCATGGCCGCGCTGATCGAGCGGCCCACCGACATTCCCCTGCTCCGGCAGAAGCAGGACTACCTGCTCGAGAACTGCGGCGGGATCAGGAATTCCCACGCCTGGCGGGAGACCCGCGCCATCTTCAACCGGATGCCGAAGCGCGAGCTCTTCTACACCGACCGCGCGTCCCTGAAGCACATCGTGGACACCATCGTCTTCGCCACCGGCGACGACGACCTCTTCGTCCACCTGCGCCAGGGCGCCGGGTACCAGGCGCTCTACGTCGTCTTCTCCCGGTCGCGCTACTCCGGACAGATGGAGCGCGATCTCACCCAGAAGTACCGCGACGAGTTCGGCTCCATCACCTTCGTGACCTCGGCCGACCTCGGCAACTCCTCGATGATCGTCTTCTATTTCGACGGCGACGAGCTCAAGGATCCGGTGAACGTCGAGCGGGCCCGCGAGATCGCCGCCCAGGAGGCGAACACCTGGGCGGATCGCGTGTCCCTCGAGATGGTGCGCCATTTCGGCGAGGCGGAGGGGCGCAAGCTCTTCAATCGCTACGTCCGGAGCGAGTCGAGGAGCGGCGTCTACCGGGAGATGACCCCGCCCGAGCAGGTGCCCCTCGACATCGTGTGCCTGGAACAGCTGGGCGAGGGTCTCGTCGCCCGGGCCCTTCCCAAGTCGGTCGATGAGGCGACCTTGAAGGTCTTCTCGAAGCGGCCGCTCGTCCTCTCCGAGATCTTCCGCACGCTCACCAACCTCGGCCTCGACGTC
>DAORUA010000470.1:0-2880 GCA_035432945.1 Vicinamibacteria bacterium
CCGACGGCCGGGTGGCCTACGCGGGCCCCGGGGTCAAGACGCTGCTTGGTCATGAAGCGAGCGAAGCGATGGGCGAGGGTTTCTGGACCCTCGCCTGGGAGCGCGCCGCCGACGCGAAACGCATGCGGGCGGAATTCGTGGGCACGCTGCGCCGTGAAGACACGGCGCAGGCGCCCTTTGAAGCGAGGCTCGTGGCGAAGGACGGATCCCCCCGCATCCTGGCCTTCCAGTTCGCGATGGGTCCGGGAGGAACGCTGATCGCGGTCGGTCAGGACGTGACCGCCCGCAAGAACGCGGAGAGCGAGAGCACGCGCGCCCGGGAGACCGCGGAAGCCGCGACCGCGGCCAAGTCCGACTTCCTGGCCAACATGAGCCATGAAATCCGGACCCCGATGAACGCGGTCATCGGCATGACCTCCCTTCTCCTCGACACCGACCTGTCGGCCGAGCAGCGGGACTACGCGGAGATCATCCAGAAGAGCGGGGAAGCGCTCATCTCCCTCATTTCCGACATCCTCGACTTCTCCAAGATCGAGGCGGGAAAGTTCGAACTGGACCGGCACAGCTGCTCCGCCGAGGGCCTGATCGAGCAAACCCTCGACCTCCTCGCCGCCCGGGCCTCGGAGAAGGGTCTCGACCTCGCCGGCTTCGTGGATGCGACCGCGGCCATCGAGTTCTGGGGCGACGGCACGAGGATCCGCCAGGTCCTCGTCAATCTCGTGGCGAACGCGGTCAAGTTCACGGAGACCGGGGGGGTCATGGTGGAGGCTCGCCTGCAGCATTCGACGCAGGGCGGGCTCGCGGCCGCCCCCGACGAGCTCATCATCACCGTCACCGACACCGGAATCGGCATCCCCGAGGGAAAGCTCGGCCGCCTGTTCAAGCCCTTCTCCCAGCTCGACGCGTCCACCACGAGGCGCTTCGGCGGCACCGGCCTCGGGCTCGCCATCTCGAGCCAGCTCGCGGAGATGATGGGCGGAGGGCTCACCGTCGAGAGCACGCCCGGCAAGGGCTCGCGCTTCACTCTCCGCCTTCCCGTGGAAGTGATCGCGCGCGCCAAGCAGCCGTACCTGACTCCCGCCTCCCCCTGGCTCGCGGGCAAACGGGTGATGGTGTGCGCCACCGGGACGATGACCACCGACGTCATGGCCCGGCTGATCTCGCGCTGGGGCGGCTCGATCGTCCGGGCCACCATCACCGACGCCAACGACCGGTTGAGGCGGGGCGAAGCCTTCGACCTCGCGGTGGTCGATCACAGCCGCAATCTCGACGAACGGGCGGCGGCGGTCTCGGAGACCGCGCTGCGCGCGCTCAAGGAGCGCTGCATCGAGAAGCGCGTGCCCGTGATCTCTCTTCGCCCCATCGCCTCGAGGAACGTGGTGGCGACCCAGGGCATCTCCATGGCCACGGCCATGACCCCCATCAAGGCCGCGGCCTTCTACCAGGCGGTCGACCGCGCCATTTTCGGCGGGCCGAAGCGGCAGACCCTCGAGGCCAGGCGCCCGGTCGAGCCGTCGCCCCGTTCCGCCTTCTCCCTGCTGGTGGCGGAGGACAATCTGGTCAACCAGAAGGTGGCTCGCCTGACCTTGCAGAGCCTCGGTTTCCCGAAGGTGGACGTGGCCTCGAACGGCCGCGAGGTCCTGAAGGCGATGGCGGCGCAGCCGTACGACATCGTCTTCCTCGACCTGCACATGCCGGAGATGGACGGGCTGGAGACCGCGAAGGCGATCCGGGCCGAGGCCCGGAGTCCCCGCCCCTGGATCGTGGCCCTGACCGCGAGTGCCATGGCCGGAGACCGGGAGATGTGCCTCAACGCGGGGATGGACGACTACCTGGCCAAGCCCCTTCAACGGGAAGCCCTGATTCTCGTCCTCGACCGGGCGAAGGAGGGGATCGCGAAGCAGGCGGCCTCACCCGAGGGCGCCGCGGCCTTCCTCTCCGGGGCCCACCGGCGAAGCCAGGCGATTCCCGCTCCGCCCCGGGGGGCCTCGCCGGCCGCGCCCGCCATCATCGACACGCGCGCCCTCGACCGGCTTCGCGGTCTAGGGCTCCCGACCGGGGCCTCGGGATCCGATCTGGTGACGGAACTGGTGGATGGTTTCCTGCGGGAAGCTCCGGACAAGCTGAACCGGATTGCCAGGGCCCTCGCGGAAGAGGACTTCCCCAAGGCTCAACGGTTCGCCCATTCCCTGGTCTCCGCGGCCGGGAACCTGGGGGTGGTGGGAGTGGTCAAGGCGGCCCGAACCCTGGAGAGCGTGCTTAGGCTCAGGAGCCCGGAGGACTGCGAGCATGCCTACCTCGCGCTGAAGCACGAGTACGACCTGGCCCTGCCGGAACTGGCTCGCGAGCGTCAGAAAGTAGACTGAAGGATGTGCGGCATCTTCTCACCCTGATCAAGGTTCGTATCACCGGCCTTGTGACCCTCACCGCCATGGCCGGGTACGGCCTTGCCCCCAGCCCGGAGTGGGACTGGCGCTTCGCCGCCGTCGCCGGCGGCGTCTTCCTGATCACCGCCGGGGCCTCGGCGGTCAACATGTTCATCGAGCGCCGCACCGACGCCCTGATGAACCGGACGCGCAGCCGCCCGTTGCCGATGAAGATCATGACCCCGGCCGCAGCCCTCGCGGTCGGCGGGGTCATGAGCGTCCTCGGCCTCCTGGTCCTGCTGCCTCTCGGCCTGCTTCCCGCGGGCATCGCCGCGCTGTGCTGGCTCCTGTATATCGTCGTGTACACGCCGCTCAAGGCCATGACCTCGCTCAACACCGTGGTGGGCGCCATTCCCGGCGCCCTGCCCCCGCTCATCGGATGGACCGCGACGGGAGCGCCGCTCACCATGCTCGCGTTCGTCCCCTTCCTGCTCATGTTCGTCTGGCAGGTTCC
>DAORUA010000471.1:0-1291 GCA_035432945.1 Vicinamibacteria bacterium
CCTTGAGCACCGAGATGCGCTGCCCTCCGCCCACGTTATAGACGAGACCCGCCTTCCCCTGGACGAGGGAGCACTGCAGGACGTCGATCAGGTCGTTGATGAAAGTGAAGTCGCGGGTCTGCTCCCCGTCGCCGTAAAGCGTGATGGGCTGGCCGTCGCGCACCGCCTTCAAGAACCGATGGAAGGCCATGTCGGGTCGCTGGCGCGGTCCGTAGACGGTGAAGAAGCGCAGGCTGGTCACGGAGAGGTCGTTCGCCTTGCCGTAGAGATGGACGAGATGTTCGGCCGCGAGCTTGGTGACCCCGTAGGGGGAGACCGGGGACAGGGCCATCGATTCGCGGAGGGGCAGCTCCTTCACGTCCCCGTAGACGGAGGACGAGGACGCGTAGATCAGGCGCGGGACCTTCGCGTTCACCGCGCTCTCGAGGAGCCGCTGAGTGCCGAGAACGTTGTGCTCGACGTACCCCGCGAAATCGTCGCCCCAGGAGGCGCGCACGCCGGCCTGGGCGGCCAGGTGGTAGATCGCCGACGCGCCCTCCAGGATCGAGGCCAGATCGTCGGCCTTCTCGATCAGGGTCTCGTGGAGCGTGAAGCTCTTCGACGCCCTCGCCTTCGCCAGGTTCCGCTCCTTCATCTCCCGCGGATAGAAGGGAACGTACCCGTCGATGCCCACCACCTCGTGTCCGGCCTCGAGCAGGCGGTCGCAGAGGTGCGAGCCGATGAAGCCGGCGGCGCCGGTGACGACGAGTTTCATTTGAGGAGCCTCAGGATGTTCTCGGGAAAACGCCGCGGCCGGCCCGTGCCGTCCACCGACGCGTGCTCGGTGCGGGCGCGGGTGAGGACTTCGGTCTCGTTCTCGCGGCGCAGCTCGTAGTCGAAGGAGAGTCTCACCCCGGTCACGGTCGCGAGGGTGGTGCGGATTTCGATGCGGTCGTCGTAGCCGACCGGACGGAGGAAGCGGGCTTCCGTGGAGATCACGGGCAGATGCACGTCCTTCGCCATGAGGTCCAGGTAGGTCATGCCACGTTCGCGGAGCCAGTCGGTCCGGCCCACCTCGAACCACGCGAAATAGGCGCCGTGGTAGGCGGAGCCGAACTTGTCGGTCTCCGCGAAGCGGACGCGGATCCTCGAGATCGATTCGCGCTCGTTCATGAGCCCTGCGAGACCTCGAAGATCACCGCCGTCCTCGGATTGAGGCGATACCCGGCGAGCGGGCTCTGGGAAAGGATCACGCCGCGGACCAGGCCGGGATAGCTCTTGTAGCGGATCTGGGGCGGGACGAAGCCGCGGG
>DAORUA010000471.1:1391-2878 GCA_035432945.1 Vicinamibacteria bacterium
CCGCGTCGTTGGTGGCGGCCGCGAGGGTTCGCCCCGTGAGGTTGGGGGTCTGGGTGGTCTGCGAGTTGCGGACGATGCGAAGGGTGAGGGCAGCCGAAATGAGCCCGCAACAAAGGGCCAGGGAGAGAACCAGAAGCTTGCGGAGCATGGGATGTCGGGGACGCGGAACCGACGGAGTTTAGTCTTTGGGGTCGCTCGGCCGGGATGCCGGGCCGGCGCCGTCCGGGGCGCCCAGGAGGGTCCCGGGCTTGAGCTTGGCTCCGTTGGCGAAATCGAACGCGGAAACCGGTCCGCGGCTCTCGGGCTGGACCCGGAGCAGTCTCAGGGTCGAGCCCCCGCCGCAGGCCACGTCGACACCCTCGCGGGACACGCCGAGGACGGTCCCGATCGGTGAAGCCTCGGTTCGCGTGGCCGCCGCAACGGCGTCCAGGATCTTGATGGAGCGGCCGAGGTGAAGGAACTGGACTCCGGGCCAGGGGGAAAAGCCGCGCAGGCGGCTGGCGATCTCGACCGCCTCCCGGAGGAAGTCGATGGTCCCGTCGCCCTTCCGGATGAGCGGCGCCCTGGTTGCGAGGCTCTCATCCTGGGCTCTCGGGACGAGAGTTCCCTTCGCCAGGCCTTCGAGGGTCTCGATCAGGAGCGAGGCGCCCAGGGCCGCGAGCCTGGGCTCCAGGGTCGCGGTGGTGTCGTCGGGCTCGATGGCGCACTCCTTCTGGAGAAGGATGGGCCCGGTGTCCATGCCGCGGTCGAGCTGCATGGTGGTGACGCCGGTGCGGACCTCGCCATTCGCGATCGCCCACTGGATGGGGGCCGCGCCGCGGTACTTCGGCAGCAGGGAGGCATGCACGTTGACCGCGCCCCATCGGGCGCACTCGAGAATGTTCTCGCGCAGGATCTGGCCGTAGGCCACGACCACGAGGACATCCGCCTTCTCCGCGATGACCGGGCCCGGTTCGAGCCGGAGCTTCTCGGGCTGGAACACGCGCAGGCCCAGGGCCAGGGCCGCGGCCTTGACCGGAGTCGGCCGAAGGGTCAGGCCGCGACCCTGGGGTCGATCCGGCTGGCTGACCACCAGCGACACTTGATGGCCCGCCCGGTGGACCGCCTCGAGCGCGGGCACCGCGAAGTCGCCGGTGCCCAGGAAGACGATCTTCAAGACGGAGAGTCGTCCCAGTCGTTCGCCTTGGCGCGCTTCCGGAGCTTGCGAACCATGAGGTCGCGCTTGAGCGGGGTCAGGCGGTCCACGAAGAGCTTCCCGTCGATGTGGTCGATCTCGTGGCAGAAGGCGCGGGCGAGGAGCCCCTCGCCTTCGTAGACACGCTCCACGCCGTCGCGTCCGAGACCCTTCACCCGCACAAACCGCGGCCGGATCGGCGACCCCGCGTACCCGGGAATGGAGAGGCACCCCTCTTCTTCCTTGACCTCGCCCTCTCGCGAGATGTATTCGGGGTTCACCAGTTCGATGAGCTGCTTCGGGTCCTCGCCCA
>DAORUA010000472.1:0-2860 GCA_035432945.1 Vicinamibacteria bacterium
CGGGGCGCGGTGGCCGCGCGCCATCGCGCCGCCTCGGCCTGAGACCTTCCCCGAAAAGCCCCGACCCAAGAGACCAAAGGAAACCAGTCCACATGGCCAAGGCCAAGAAACCGGAGGCGCGGGCGGAGACCCGCCTCTTCGGAACCGACGGCGTTCGCGGCGTCGCGAACCTCGACCCCATGACCCCGGAGATCGCCCTCAAGATCGGCCAGGCCGCGGTCGTGGTGGCGGCGGGCGGGCTGAAGCATGCCCCCCGGGTGCTCATCGGGAAGGACACCCGTCTTTCGGGGTACATGATCGAGACCGCCCTCGCCTCCGGCATCTGTTCGGTCGGCGGCAACGTCCTCCTGTGCGGGCCGATCCCCACCCCCGCGGTGGCGCACCTGACCACGAGCATGCGGGCGGATCTCGGCATCGTCATCAGCGCCAGCCACAACCCCTTCCAGGACAACGGCATCAAGATCTTCGGCCGCGACGGCTTCAAGCTCGCGGATGAACTCGAGGCCCGGATCGAAGGCATTGTCCGGGGAACCATCCAGCTTCCGCCTCGCAAGACCGGGCCCGGAATCGGGCAGGCCTTCAAGGTGGACGACGCCCGGGGCCGCTACGTGGCCTTCGCGAAGAACACCTTCCCCCGCGCCATTTCCCTCGAGGGACTGAGGCTCGTGGTCGACGCCGCCCACGGCGCCGCCTATCGCGTGGCCCCCGCGGTCTTCTCCGAGCTCGGCGCCACCGTGAAGTCGATCGGCGTGCAGCCGGACGGCGTCAACATCAACGAAGGCGTGGGCGCCCTGCATCCCGACAAGGTCCGGGCCGAGGTGGTGAAGGCCTCGGCCCAGATGGGGATCGCTCTCGACGGCGACGCGGACCGGGTGATCCTGGTCGATGAGCGCGGACAGGTGGTCGACGGGGACTCCGTCCTCGCCATGTGCGCCCTGGAGATGGCGGAGACGGGCCTGCTGAAGAAGTCGACGGTGGTGGCCACGGTGATGAGCAATCTCGGCCTGGAGCGGGCGCTCGCTCAGAGGAAGATCCGGCTCGTCCGGACCGCGGTGGGGGATCGCCACGTGGTCGACGCCATGCGCAAGGGAGGATTCAACCTCGGCGGCGAACAGTCTGGCCATCTGGTGTTCCTGGACCACGCGTCCACCGGCGACGGCATCGTGGCCGCGCTCCAGGTCCTCGCCCTGATGATCCGCAAGGAGAAGCCGCTCTCCGAACTCGCCGCCGCGGCCATGGTCCGGGTGCCCCAGGTCCTCGAAAGCGTGGTCCTGCCCCGAAGGCGCCCGATCGAGGAAATGAAGAAGCTCCAGACCGCCATGCGGTCGGTGTCGAAATCCCTGGGACGAAAGGGCCGGATCCTGGTGCGGTGGAGCGGCACGGAGGCCAAGCTGCGGGTCATGATCGAAGGCGAAAACGAGGCCGCCATCGGTCGCCACGCCGAATCCCTGGTCGCGGCCGCGCGCCAGGATTTCGGTGTGCGCGCCTGATCCCCGCCTTCTTTTGACCGGACTTTCCAAAGCCGCTATCCTGAAGGTCGGTAAACCGGTCCTTTGCAGAGTCGATCGCTCGATTCTGGAAGAAAAGAGGCACAAGTGCTAGAGAGTTACGGCCAGACAGACGTCGGACGTCGTCGCAAACTGAATGAAGACAGCTTTGATGTCGATGACGCCATTGGTCTTTACGTCGTTTGCGACGGAATGGGCGGCCACAACGCCGGGGAAGTGGCCTCCAAGCTGGCTCTCGAGACCATCAAGGGGTTCGTCGACAAGAGCGAGAAGGAAAAGGAGATCACCTGGCCCTATGGCCTGGATGTGAACCTCTCCTTCCACGGGAACCGCCTCTGCACCGCCATCAAGCTCGCGAACCGCAAGGTCTTCAAGACCGCGGACAGCCAGGAAGAGTACACGGGCATGGGGACCACCGTGGTCACCGGCCTCGTGGCCGGAAACGTCCTGACCGTGGGCTGGGCCGGCGACAGTCGGGCCTATCTCTTCCGCGGCGGCGTCCTCTCCCAGCTCTCGCGCGACGACAGCTGGGTCACCGCCGCGTGGTCGGAAGGCATCCTCACCGTGGAGGAGATCGAGCGTCATCCCCTCAAGAACGTCATCACCAAGGCGGTGGGGGCCAAGGAGACCATCGAGCCCCAGGCGGTCGAGCAGATTCTCCAGAACGGGGATCTGGCCCTCATCTGCTCGGACGGCCTCCACTCCATGATCAACGACGACGCGATCCAGGCGATCATGGTCGCGCACGAGAAGAAGCCCCTCACCGAAGGGTGTGCGGCCCTCATCGCCGCCGCCCTCGAGGCTGGAGGCAAAGACAACGTTTCCGTCATCCTTCTGCGCTACACCGAATAGCCGGGGGCGGCGCGGAGCCTCTTCGCGATGAGCCCCCAGGACCCATCCATGAATCCCACCCGACTCGGGCGATACGAACTCGGGGAGAAGCTCGGCGAGGGCGCCATGGGCCTTGTCTTCAAGGCCCGGGACACCGTCCTGGACCGCATCGTGGCCCTCAAGACCCTGCCCTTCGAGGGGGCGAGCGATGAGATCCAGGAACGTTTCCGGCGCGAGGCCGAGGCCATCGGCCGGATGGACCACCCCCACGTGGTCAAGGTCTTCGACCTGGGCGAGACCGACGGCAGGCTCTTCATGGCCATGGAGCTGCTCGACGGCGAGGACCTGCGGCGCCTCATCGAGGTCTCGGCCGACATCCCGATCACCGAGAAGCTGCGGATCTTCGCGGAGGCCTGCGACGGCTTCTCCTACGCGCACAGCCGCGGCGTGGTGCATCGCGACATCAAGCCCGCCAACATCATGGTCACCAAGCTCGGGATCACCAAGATCCTCGACTTCGG
>DAORUA010000473.1:0-2857 GCA_035432945.1 Vicinamibacteria bacterium
GTAGGCGCCGGGGTCCTCGAGGATCCGGCGAGGAATGTCCCCTCCGATCTCCGGCGCGTTGAAGATCTCCGGACTGGTCCGGTCCCTCATGGCGAAGACGGTGATTGAGACCCTCGGCAGTGCCACCGAGTCCGCGGGCAGGGGCGGAAGGAGCGGATCCTCGATGAGATCGAGATCGGTGGGCGGGCTGCCGACGTACTGCTTCTTGCGAAGCATGCGGACGATCCCCCGGACCTCCATCCGCTTCCCGGCGGTCTGGCCGAGCTGGCTTCCATCGAACTCGCGGCCCGGGATGACGAGGACGCTGACGCCTCCGCGACGAAGGACCCACTGCTGGAGACCGATCTCGCTGAACTCTCCCTCGACGATCACATGCGTGCGCTGGTAGGACTCGGGCATCAGGTTCAGGGCATCGAGTTCGATGACCTGCGGCGGGCCGTATTGCGCGTTGCTGGGGCGCACGGCCCCGCCTTGATTCGACCCCGGAGCCGTGACCGTCACCTGGGCCCAACCGGGCTGAGCCAGGAGGAGCAGGGTGAGGATCAACGGACGCCGGCGCATCCTTGGATGTTAAGCCTGCGTAAGAACGAGGCTCAAGGGGTCTTCACGACACCATGCCGTCCACATGACGCGCAATGGCCAGACAGGAAGTCAGGCCGGGCGATTCGATGCCGATGAGATTGATGAGGCCCGGGTAGCCGCGATCGCTTTCGTCGCGGATGATGAAGTCGCGCGCCGGTTCCCCCGGAGCCTGCACCTTCGGACGAATGCCGCTGATGTCGGGCGACAGATCCTCCTCGGTGAGGCTCGGCACCAGACGGCGAACGCCTTTCGCGAACGCGGCGCGCTTGTCCAGGTCGACCCGGTAGTCGAGGCTGCGATCCTTCAGGAACTCGGCGTCGGGGCCGAAGCGCACCCGCCCCGCGATATCCACGAGGCCGTGCACGCCCAGGCTGACCGGGGTGGGCACGGGATAGACGAGCCGGCGCACGACATGGGACTTCGCCGAGGTGACCGAAAAGTAACTGCCCTTGCAATAGTGGAGACGGTACCCAGCGGCATCGAGGTCGATGCCCACCAGGCCGGCCACGGTGTCGCACTCGAGGCCGGCCGCGTTGATCACGCGCTCGCTGGTGAAGCTCTCGACCCCGGCCGGCGTGTCGATGGAGATCTTGTAGTCCCGGTCCGTCTTCTCGAGGCCCACCACGGTAGCGCTCGACTGGAAGGTGGCGCCCTTCGACCGCGCCTCCTGCAGAAGCGCGTCCATCAGACCGTGCGCGCTCAGGACGCCGGTGTTGGGAGAGAAGAGGGCGGCGATGGCGGGAACGTGCGGCTCGAGTTCGCGGGACCGCTCGCCCGTGATCATCTCGAGTTCGACGCCGTTCTGCCGTCCGGTGGCGAGGATCCTTTCGAGATGCGCCACCTCCTCGGGAAGTATGGCCACGATGATCTTGGTGAGGCGGTTGTGCGGCACGTCGTGCTTCGCGCAGTACTCGTAGAGGAGGCGATTGCCCTCGACACAGAGGCACGCCTTCAGCGAGCCGGGCGTGTAGTACATCCCGGCGTGGATGACTTCGCTGTTGCGGCTGGAAGTCTCGGTGCCGTGGTGCTCGCGGCGTTCGAGCAGGATGAGGTCGGGAAAGCGTTCGGCCATCCGGGCCGCGATGGCGAGGCCAACCGCCCCCGCGCCGATGATGGTGAGGGAGGTGTCGCTCATAGCGCGGGGATGATAGGCGACAGGCGCTCGACCGGGGTGGCGGGGGGGACCCCTCTGCCCTTTTCGAGGAGAACCTGACGCAAGATGTCGGGCCGGTCCGAGATCAGGCCATCCACTCCCAGATCGATGAGACGAGCCATGTCTTCCTGGTCGTTGGCGGTCCAGGGAATGACCAGAAGGCCAAGCGCGCGGGACTCGATGAGTGCCGCGGCCGTGAGGTCGGTGTGGTCGGGCGACCACACGGCGGCGCCCGCTGCGCAAACCAGCCTCGGCACCGAGCCGCCGAAGTCATGGATGTCGAGCCCGCCGAGCCAGGGGGAAGGCCCGGGCTTTCCAGTTCGGATGTTGTCGTCAGGCCCTTGCTGGGTGGTGAGACACACGGTCGCGATCCCGGGCGCGATCCGCTTCACCACTTTGAGCGTGCTCCAGCCGAAGGACTGGATGGTCGAGCGCCTCTCCAGGCCGGCCTTGCGAATCTCCCCGACCAGCGCGCGGGCGAACGCCTCAGGTTTCGGGGTCAGGTCCGGCCTTCGCGGATCGAGTTTGGTTTCGATGTTGAAACGCACCTCGGTATTCCCGGATCTCTCGACCAGGCCGAAGAGGTCGGCGAGTTTCGGGATGCGCTCGCCATCCTGCGCCACCTGATCCGGAAAGCGAAGCGCATAGGCGCTGCCGGGCTTCGTCCGGCCCACGTCGAAGCGCTGCAACTCCGCGAAGCTCAGCGAATGGATGGCCGGGCCGGGTTGGGTCAGCCACTGGCCGGACGCGTCGCGCGTGATGTCGGGGTTGAGTTCGGAGTCGTGACTGACCACCACCACGCCTTCAAGCGTCACCGCGGTGTCGAGTTCGAGCGTGGTGACGCCGATGGACAAGGCGTGCGCGAAGGCCGCCAGGGTGTTCTCGGGCCGCAGGCCGCGCGCGCCGCGATGGCCCTGCAGGTCGAAGGGAGTGTCAGCCGCCAAGGTGACTGGACTTTACGCAATCGTCGGTTCAGGGACTTTCGGGCGGGAGTGGTTATCCTTGCCCCGATGTCCACCACGCACAAGATCGTCTGCCCTCACGACTGCCCGGACACGTGTGTGGCCACGGTGGAGGTGGAGAACGGCCGCGCGGTGAAGATCGGCGGCGACCCCGATCATT
>DAORUA010000474.1:0-2854 GCA_035432945.1 Vicinamibacteria bacterium
GGTCCACCTTCTGCGAGAACTGTCGGCGGTTGGCTTTGAGCCCCCCCGACTGGCTTTCTTCGGCCAGGCGCAAGGCGTCGGGCAGGAGGGGCAGGGCGCCGGCGGCGACTTCGAGGCCGACCCCGCTTTCGCGGGCGAGTCCGAGCGCGTGACCGATGAGACCGAAACCCGTGATGTCGGTCGCCGCGTGCGCCTTGTACCTTCGCGCGAACTCCGCCGGGATCCGGTTGAGGCGCGACATGCTGATGGTGGATGCGGCGACCGACTCTTCCGGGGCCCGGCCGTTTTTTTGCGCGGTGGCGATGACGCCGGTGCCGAGCGGCTTGGTGAGAACGAGGATGTCGCCGGCCTTCGCCCCCGCGTTGGTCAGGAGCGCGTCCTCCTCCACGATGCCGGTGATGGCGTATCCGAACTTGATTTCGGGATCTCGGACGGTGTGCCCTCCAAGAAGGGCGCACCCCGCCTCCTTCAGCTTCAAGGCCCCGCCCCGGAAGATGGCCGCGGTCCACTCCGCCGGGAAGTCCCGGTCGGGGATGGCGGCGATCGACAGGGCGGTGATCGGCCTTCCGCCCATGGCGTAGACGTCCGAGAGCGCGTTGGCCGCGGCGATGGCTCCGAAAGCCTCGGGGTCGTCCACCACCGGTGTGAAGAAGTCGACGGTCTGAACCAGCAGGGTGCCGTCGTCGAGGCGATAAATACCCGCATCGTCGCCCGTCCGATAGTCGACGAGAACACGGGGGTCGTGATTGCGGGGGAGTTCGCCCAGGACCTGGGCGAGTTCGGCGGGGCCGAGTTTGCTCGCTCAACCGGCGCTCTTGACTCGTTCGGTGAGCCTGAGAATCCTCTGTCGGTCGTCGGTCATTCTTATATGGTTTCTTTTACTGTGGTTCCCGGGAGCCCACGTCCGCCTGTCCGGCGAGGCTCGCGCCTTCCTCCACCACGAGGCGGGGCGAATCGAGGGTGGCTTCCACGCGCGCGCCGGCCAGGATCTCGATGCGGTCGCGGGCGTGCACGTGTCCCCGGACCCGGCCCCGGATCGAAACCACGCCGCAGTCGATCTCGGCCTCCACGAAGCCGTGCTCGCCGATGACCAGCATGTTGTCCGAGACGATCCGTCCCCGGACGATGCCGTCGATCCGGAAGGTGTCCTTGAAACGAAGCTCTCCCACGAACTCCGTGCCCTGGTCTATGAAGCCGTTGAGGTTTTCGGAGAAGAACGAGGGACGGGACATGGAGCTTTCCCTAGCCCCGGATGATCCAGAGATAGAGCCGATTCAGTTCGGCCTCGCTGTCGAAGGCGATCCGGATTTCTCCTTTGCCGCGCTTGCGGGAGATCTCCACCCTCGCGCCGAGCTTCGCTCGCAACTTCTCCTCCGCGGCGCGCGTGTTGGGATCCGCCTTTCGAACTTTCTGCGCCTTCGGATTCTTCGCGGCCTGGACCCGGGCCTCGACCTGACGGACAGACAGGCCCTGTTTGATCGCGAGGGCCGCGAGGGCCTTGAGAGCGGCCGGATCCTCGAGAGCCAGGAGCGCGCGGGCGTGCCCGGCGGAGAGCGTGCCCCTTTGCAGCTCCTCGCGTACCTCGGCCGGAAGCCGCAGCAGGCGAATGGTGTTCGCAACCGTGGCGCGGTCCTTTCCGACCTTCGAGGCGAGCGCCTCCTGGGTCAGGCCCAGTTCGTCCTGCAACCGACGAAGGGCCTGGGCCTCTTCGATGGGTGTCAGTTCCTCGCGCTGGATATTCTCGACGAGCGCGAACTCGAGGACCCGGTCGTCGGCGACGGTCCGGACCACGGCCGGGATCGTGGAGAGCCCCAGCTTCTGCGCGGCGCGAAAGCGCCGCTCGCCCGCGATGATCTGAAATCTCCCGTTCGCCACCGGGCGCACGAGGATCGGCTGGACCACGCCGCTCTCCTGAATCGAGCGGGCGAGCTGTTCGAGAGCCTCCGGACGGATCGAGGTCCGGGGCTGGGCCGGGTTGGCGTCGATCAGAGAGAGCGGCACCAGGGACTCGGCCCCCGCGGATCGAGCGGTGGCGCCGGCATCGGTGGACGCCGGGGGTGGCGCCTGGGGAATGAGGGAAGAGAGTCCTCGTCCCAGGGCCATTCGCTTGACGCTCACGGGCGATCCCCTTTTCCGCTTCGATTCAGGACTTCGCGAGCGAGGTTCAAATAGCACTCGCTGGCGCGCGACTTGATGTCATAGAGAAGCACGGGCTTTCCAAAGCTCGGGGCTTCGGCCAGGCGAATGCTCCTGGGGATCGTGGTCTTGAACACCTGGTCTCCGAAGTGGGCGCGCACGTCCGCCGAGACCTGCTGTGACAGATTCGTCCGTTCGTCCGCCATGGTCAGCAAGACCCCTTCCAGGGCGACTTTGGGGTTGAGCGC
Source organism: Vicinamibacteria bacterium (assembly GCA_035432945.1). Taxonomy (GTDB): domain Bacteria; phylum Acidobacteriota; class Vicinamibacteria; order Fen-336; family JAGNNV01; genus JAGNNV01. Next base: position 2,385 of record DAORUA010000474.1, read on the forward strand.
GGCGCGAATTCGGTCAAGGGTCCCGAGGAAGGCTCCGAGCCCCTCCAGAGCGAAGTACTCACACTGGATGGGCACGAGCACGGAGTCCGCCGCGGTCAGGGCGTTCACGGCGAGCAACCCGAGGCTGGGGGGGGTGTCGAGGAGGATGAAGTCGAAGTCGGGGCGGAGGGCGTCGACGGCGGCGCGAAGGCGGAACTCGCGGTCCTCGCCGGCGGCCAGCTCCACCTCGAGACCGGCCAGATCGGGGTCGGATGGGATGACCCGGAGATACTCCAGGGCGGTCGAGGCCGGGCCCGGGAGCTGCGCCCCGGAAAAAAGGGCCTCGTAGAGCCCGGCCGCCTTCTCCAGGCCAAGGCCGGAGGTGAGGTTTCCCTGGGGGTCGAGATCGACAGCCAGCACGCGCCTCTCGGCGACCGCGAGGCTGGCGGCGAGATTGATGGCGGTGGTGGTCTTGCCCACGCCCCCTTTTT
>DAORUA010000475.1:0-2850 GCA_035432945.1 Vicinamibacteria bacterium
GCCCTGCGTCACCCTCGTGCGACTGCGAGCAACCCCGGGATGGCGGCCATGTCCACGTTCCCGCCACTGATGAGGACGCCGACCCTCTTCCCCCGCAGATCCACCCGGCCCGACAACGCTGCGGTCGCGGCGAGCGCGCCCGTGGGCTCGACCACGATCTTCATGCGCTCCCACAGGTAGAACATCGTCGTCGCGAGTTCCTTGTCGCTCACCGTCATCATGTCGTGAACGAGGGCCATCACCATGGTGAAGGTGAGCTTGCCGAGCGACGGTGTCCTGGCGCCGTCCGCGATGGTCTCGGGGTTCGTGACCGTCTGCAGGGTCTTCGTCTTGAAGGAGCGGGTAGCATCATCGCCGGCCTCGGGTTCGACTCCGATGACCTTGCATCCCGGGGACACCGCGGCCGCCGCGGCCGCGCATCCGGAGATGAGGCCGCCGCCGCCCACGCAGACGAAGAGGTAGTCGAGAGGTCCGGTCTTCGCGAACAGTTCGAGGGCCGCGGTCCCCTGGCCGGCGATCACGTCCGCGTGATCGTAGGGGGGGATGGTGACGAGGCCGCGCTCGTCGGAGATCTTCTTGCCGAGGGCCTCGCGGGTGATCTCGTGCTTGTCATAGAGAACCACCTCGGCGCCGTACTCTCGGGTGGCCCGGACCTTCACCGCGGGCGCGTCGTTCGGCATCACCACCACGGTCGGAACCGAGAGGAGGCGGCCGGAGAGGGCGATGGCCTGGGCGTGGTTGCCGGACGAGAAGGTCAGCACCCCACGGCGGCGTTCATCGGCGGAGAGTTTCGAGAGCGCGTTGAAGGCGCCCCGGAACTTGAAGGCTCCGGCGCGCTGGAAGTTCTCGCACTTGAAGAACACCGATCCACCGGTTTGCCGGTCGATGGTGCTGGACGTCAGGACGGGGGTGCGGTGAGCGTGCCCCTCGATCCTCTGGGCCGCGGCTTCGATGTCAGCGAGGACGACGGGGAGCGCCGACACCCTGGAAGCCCTACGCTACGTCGCGGAGCTTGAGACCGTTGTCCTTGAGCGTCTGCAGAAGGCCCTTCTTCTGGATGGTCCGAAGAGCCGACGTCGAAATCTTGAGCCGAACCGTCTGTCCAGTCTCGGGCACGAAGATCCGCTTCGTGATGAGATTGGGAAGGAACCGCCGCTTGGTGCGGTTGTTCGCGTGGGACACGTTGTGCCCACTCATCGGCTTTTTACCTGTGACCGCGCAGCGTCGCGCCATGACTTATTGCCTCCAGCAAGAAACCCGCCTCGAAACGTCGCGGGGAGCCGCCTATTTTGCCACAAGTGGGCCATTTCCCGTTCCGAGCAGCCGAAGATGGACGAAATCGGCCAGAACGGGGGCCACCAGCGCCTGCGCCCTCTCGTTGGGGTGGAGGTCGCTCGAGTGGACCCAGAGGGAGGCGGAATCCCTCCCCCGGAGGGTGGGCAGGAGGTCCAGGAAGGGGATGCCGATGCGCTCGACCCCCTTCTTGATCTGAGCGTGGGCCGCCTCGAAGGGGTAGGTCCCGCCCGTCTCCAGCCCCACGAGGAGCGGCCACAGGGCCACTCCAAACGCGACGCCCTTCTCCCGGCATTTCTGCTGGATGCGCCGGAGGGCCGCCCTCGTTCGCATCCAGCCGGCCCGGTTGTCGTCCGAGTACAGGGCCTCGTACCACGCGGTCGTATCCCGCGAGACCTCGAACATCTCGTAGCGACTCGACACGAAGCCGGCCAGGAACGAGTGTCGCTCCAGCCAGGAGGGCTTTTCCTGGCGCACCATGATCCAGTCGTTGACCCGGGGCCACCGTTCGGCGAGTTCCGGGCCGCGCTCGCCGTCGTTGAGGACCATTCCGAACACCACTGCCTCCGGCGTGAGTTCGAGGGCGGCGTCGAAGAGGGCCTCCAGGTCCGGGAAGTCGTATCCGCGCACGCCCAGGTTCCAGACTTCGATCGAAGGGTCCTGGCCACGCAACTGCGCCTCCACCTGTCGCACGGCCGAGGCGCTCTCCACGACACCCTGGGCCTCGGTGAATGAATCTCCCACGAAGGCCACCCGCTTCGTCGGCGCTTTCCGGGGCAGAAACTCCTGATCGCGGAAGCCGCGGGAGTTGAACTTGAACACCACGCCGTATGGATTCGTCCTCCGGGCCTCATCGACGCGGGTGAATTTCGCTTCGATCAGCCTCTTGCGCGTGGCCTCGTCGCCCAGATCGATGGGAAAGGTCCCCCGCGGGTTCGACCCGTACAGGTCGATGACGGTGTGCCCGGCCCGTCCGGGAAACTGAAGATCCGGCCCGTCCGAGATCCGGAAGATCCGTCCCGCCTCCTGAGCCTTGAGCCCGAGGATCCGGAACGCGGTCTCGCCGAGCAGGAAGGCCGCGATCGAACCCAGGAGAAGCGAGGCGGTGGCGAGAAGGGCGCGACGAGCCCCGCTCGGGGGGTACGAGGAGCGATTCGCCATCGATCAGGCGCCGGCCGAGGTTCGGAGCGCGTCTTTGAGACGGGCCATCGACTCGTCGGAGAGGAGCTTGAGGCGCGTGAGCGGCCTCGCTCCCGCTTCGCTCAGACGGGGCGCCGAAACCGCGTCGGCGATGATCAGGTCGGAGGCGCCGAGGAAACGCCGCCAGAGCTTCTCGTCCTCCAGGGCGCAGGTCTGAATTTCGAAGTCGTCGGACAGGACGCTCTTGAGCGACACCCGGGCGAAGGAGAGGAAGAGCGGGCTCTCGGAAACCACCAGCACCATGCCCGAGGAAATCCCGGGCGGGATCAGGGTCTCGGGATTGGGCAGGCCGAGGGTGAAGACGACCAGCCGCCCCAGGGCCGCGATGCCTTCGACCCGGCCCACGTGGTACGGAAG
>DAORUA010000476.1:0-2843 GCA_035432945.1 Vicinamibacteria bacterium
GTGCCCATCGTGTGCCGCGCCGTTCGAGTTCGGCGCGCAGACCTGCAAGGCCTGCGGCCGGTCCCTTTCCACCCTGGCCCCAGGCTCCGTTCTCGCCTCGAGGTACGACCTGCGCGCTCTCCTCGACGAGGGCGGCGCGGGGGTGGTGTACCGGGCCTTCGATCGAACCTCGGAAGAGGAGGTCGCGGTCAAGGTCTTCCGGACCGACCTCCCCGCCAATGGCGCGGCGGTACTCCGCTTCCGGACCGAGATCGACTCGGCGGCGAAGGTCTCGCATCCAAACGTCTGCCGCATCCGCGACCATGGCGAGGAAGGGCCGTTCGGCTACATCTCCATGGACCTTCTTGCCGGAGAAGATCTCGAGAAGACGCTCAAGGGGCAGCCCCGGGGGCTTCCTGAGGCCGAGGTCGTTTCCGCGGTCCTCCAGATCGCCTCCGGCCTTCAGGCGATCCACGACGCCGGGATCCCGCACGGCGACTTCAAGACCGCCCAGGCGGTGCGGGACCCGCAGGGCATCGTGCGGATCGTTCCCTTCGGCATGCTGAAGGACCCGTTGTCCCCGAACCTGGCGGCGGAGGCCGAGTTCCCCGGCACCCCCGAGTACATGAGCCCCGAGCACTGCTGGGGCTATGCCCTCGACTTCCGGAGCGACGTCTACGTGCTCGGTATCGTGGCCTTCGAGGCCTTCACCGGGGTGGTCCCGGTCCGGGGCAAGACTCCCATGGACACCCTGTTCAAGCAGATGCGCGAGGCGGTGTCGTTCGAGGACGAGCCCGGGTCGAGGGTTCCGCGGAAGTTCGTGCCCGCGCTTCGTCGCGCCCTGGAGAAGCCGACGGCGGATCGTTTCGCCTCCCCGCGGGAACTCGCCGAGGCGTTTCGGGCGGTGGCGCCTGATGCGCTGATCGTCGCTCCGTCCGCGCTCGCGCAGGAGCCATCGCCCGCGCCCACGCCGGAGTCCGCTGCTCCGATTCCTTCGGCCCCATCGGAACGCATTCGCGGCGCGCAGGATGCCCGAAAAGACGAGCGCTTCATCGTTCCCACCGACGTGCGCATTCGCAAGCTCGGCCCGGACGGCGCGCCGCAGAAGGAAGAGCGGACCATCGCCCACGATCTGTCGCGGAGCGGCATGCGGATTCTCACGAGCTGGTCCGATCTGGCGGAGGGCGACCAGGTCTCGGTCGAGGAGGTGGGGGGAGGCTTCGCCACCGGGGCCATCGTTCGACACGTCAAACGCGGCACGGATCAGATCACGCGGGTCGGGGTCGAATTCACCGGGAAGCAGGCGCCCGATCGGCTGGTTGGAACCACCTCGAGCATCGAACGGCCGGCCTTCAGCACGCTGCGCTCCTCTTCGGGTTCGCACCGCGTGGGTCCGGGTCCCCTTCCTCCGCCCGCGGCTTCAGGGTCGACGAGCCGGTCGGGGAGCTTTCGCCTCGCCCCCCCGTCCGGGACCTCGGCCTCCATCTCTCGCCCCGGAATCGCCAGTGCTCCGGCCGCTCCGGCGCCGCCGCGCGTGGAGCCGCCCGCGCCCCCCGCCGCGCCCGCGCCCCCCGCGCGCCCGCTCGAGAGCATCCTCGAGGAGATCGAGGCGGCGCGCGAGGCGGCGCGCGCACTGGTCGCCGACGCGAAGATCTGGGAGGCCCTCGACTGTCTCGCGAAGGCCCAGGTTCTCGCGGAGGGAACGCCCGAGGTGCTCTCTCTCCGGATCCTGACCTGGGAGATCCAGGCGAAGGTCCCGAGCCTGATGCGGGCGGCGCAGCAGAACCTGGAAGACCTGGCCCGCAGCGAGCCCGCCAACGTGGCCGTCCATTCGGCGCTGGGCCGGATCTACTGGGAGGCCGGCCTTTCCGCGCGGGCGCGGGTCGCCTTCACGCAGGTGCTGGCGCTCGACCCCTCCAATCGGGAGGCCACGGGCGCGCTCAGGGTGCTGAACGATCCCACCAAGGCCCGCTAAACCTGCCGACGGGACGAGGTTAAACTCCACCGACTTCCCGAGCGCCGTTCGTCCCGTCCGCGCGTCCGTTCGAGCGTCTGCAAAACCCCCTCTTCTATCCAATGACTTTGGAATGCCCGTCGTGCGCCGCGCCCATCGATGCCGGCGCCGACGTGTGCCTCGCCTGCGGGCGTTCGCTCTCCACCCTCGCCCTTGGCTCGATCCTCGCCAACCGCTACGAGCTGCGCGCGGTGCTGGGGAAGGGAGGGATGGGGCTCGTCTACAAGGCCTTCGACCGCCTGCTCGAGGAGGAGGTCGCGATCAAGGTCCTCCGCACCGACCTCTCCGCGAACGCCGACGCGGTCCGCCGCTTCCGGGGTGAGATCAAGCTCGCCCGGAAGGTCTCCCATCCGAACGTGTGCCGGATCCACGACTACGGTGAAGAAGGACCGCTCGGCTACATCTCGATGGAGATCCTCACCGGTCAGGATCTTCAGAAGACCCTGAAGGAGCAGCCCAAGGGGCTTCCCGAGGCCGAAGCCCTCTCCGCGGTCCTCCAGATCGCCTCCGGCCTCCAGGCCATCCACGACGTGGGCATCCTGCACCGCGACCTGAAGACCGCGAACGCGACCCGGGACGAGCGCGGGGTGGTGCGGCTGGTCGACTTCGGCATCGCCAAGGACCTTCTGTCCCAGGGGCAGACCGCGGCGGGCGAAGCCTTCGGCACGCCCGAGTACATGAGCCCGGAGCAGTGCCGGGGCGAGGCCCTCGATTTTCGGAGCGACGTCTACGCTCTCGGCATCCTCGCCTTCGAACTCTTCACCGGGGATGTGCCGATCAAGGGCGCCACCCCGATGGCGACCCTCTTCAAGCAGATCCAGGACGTGCCGTCGTTCGAGGTCGAGCCCGG